>DASWRM010000034.1 GCA_036403155.1 Gaiellales bacterium
CCTGCACCTGCTCTTCTGGCTTTCGCTCGTTCCCGCTGGCACGGCATGGTTGGGCCAGACCGGCTTCGCGTCGATCCCGGTCGCGATATACGGCGTCATCGTGCTGATGCCTGCGGTTGCGTTCACAATCCTGGTTCTCACGCTGATCCGTGCGCCCGGCCAGAACCCGCGCTTCGCCGCGGCGCTCGGCCGCGACCTGAAGGGCAAGATCTCGATCGCGCTATATACCGTCTCGATCCCTGTGGCGCTTGCGCAGCCGCTCGCGTCGATTGCCATCTTCCTGTTCGTCGCCGCGCTGTGGTTCGTGCCCGACAGGCGCTTCGAGCAGAGCGCAATTGATGGCGACTCCGCGGGCGGCTGATAATCGGTCGCACGATGAGCAACACGTACCGCTTTCCCGGCGCGGTCACGACGGAGCGCGAGCACAGCGTTCCGCTCGATCATGCCCAGCCCGACGGCGAGCGGATCAGTGTCTTCACGCGTGAGCTCGCCGATCCCGACGGTGCCGACAAGCCGTACCTGGTGTACTTCCAGGGCGGCCCCGGGATGGAGGCGCCACGGCCCAATCCGCTGCTGCTCGGTTTCCTGAAGCCGGCGCTCAAGCACTACCGCGTCCTGCTGCTCGACCAGCGCGGCACCGGCCGCTCGACGCCGGCAACGGCACGGACGGTCGCCGGAATCACGTCGCCCGCCGAGCAGGCCGCCTACCTCGGCCACTTCCGCGCCGACAGCATCGTGCGGGATGCCGAATCGATCCGGCATGAGCTGATCGGCGACGCGCAGTGGGACCTGATCGGCCAGAGCTTCGGCGGGTTCTGCATCACCAGCTACCTGTCCCTGGCCCCGGGCGGGATCCGGACGGCGTTCATCACCGGCGGCCTGCCGCCGATCGACCGCTCGCCGGAGGACGTCTACCGGGCGTTGTATCCCCGCGTCCGTGCGAAGAACGGCCGGTACTTCGGGCGCTACCCCGGCGACCGGGCCCGCCTCGAGCGCCTGCGCGAAGCCATCGACGCGTCGGAGCCGACGCTGCCGGGCGGCGACCCGCTGACGGTGCAGCGGCTCCAGTGCCTCGGGATCGCGTTCGGCATGAGCGACGGCTTCGAGCGGGTGCACTATGCGGTCGAGGAGGCCTTCTTCGAGGATGCGGAGCGGCCGGCGTTCACCGACAGGTTCCTGCGCGCGGTCGAATCGGGCACCACGTTCGCGACGAACCCGCTCTACGCGGCGCTCCACGAGGCGATCTACTGCCAGGGCGAGGCGTCCAGGTGGGCCGCCCACCGGGTGCGCGCGGAGTTTCCCGAGTTCGCGCCCGGCGCGCCGGACCTGCTCTTCACCGGAGAGATGATCTACCCCTGGATGTTCGAGACGCACGGCGCCCTGCGGCCGCTGGCCGCAGCGGCCGAGCTCCTGGCCGATCGCACGGATTGGCCGCCGCTCTACGACGCGGCCGCGCTTGGTACGTGCGATGCACGCGTGGCCGCCGTCATCTACCACGACGACATGTACGTCGATGCAGGCGGCTCGCTGCAGACCGCCGCCGCGGTGCGCGGGCTGCGCGCGTGGGTCACGAACGAGTACGAGCACGACGGCGCGGAGCAGGGCGAGCGAGTGCTCGACCGGCTGGTCGGAATCGCCAACGGCGAGCTCTGACAGCGCCCGCGGGTGAGAAAAAACTGCCTGGCACCTTTTTCTCACCCGGGCGTCCCGGAGCGCCCGTCCGGGTAGGTGGGAGGGGCATGCCCGTCCGCCGCGATCGCTTCGGCCACGGGACGGTGCAGCGGGTGACGGCGAGGACGGTGGTCGTGCTGTTCGAGCATGGGATCTACCGCAGATTCGCGCTGGAGCTCGCCGCCGGCAGCCCGTCAGGAGCGCTCGAGCAGCCGCAGCTGCCGCTCCACCGCCGCGGGCGCCGGGCGGCGGCTTCGCACCAGCGACGGCAGCTCCCGCGCCGTCCGCAGCAGCGCGCGCCGCGTCGGCGCATCGCCGGCGTGGCGGAGCGCGCGCGCCGTGGCGCGGATGGCCCGGGGCAGCGGCCGCCGCGCCCATGCCGTGGTCAGGTCGTTGCGCACCTCGGCGAACGCTCGCGCGGCGTCGTCGCGGTGTGCCGACGGGAAGTGCCGCGCGACCACGTCGTCCACGTAGCGCAGGGCCCAGCCGCGGCTGGCGAGGTCGATCGCGAGCAGCGTCTCCTCACCGCCGATCCCCCCGGCCCGAAAGCCGCCCACGTCGAGGAACGCCTCGCGCCGGACGACCGCTCCGCATGCGACGAATCCGAGCACCGGTACGCCCGGCAGGCCGTCCAGGTCGGGAAGCGGGCTGTTGCCCATCGCACGGGACGTGGGATCGAGCGACGCCTCGGGGCCGACGAGCACCCGCCCGGCGACCAGAGCGATGCGGCGGTGGTGCTGAAGAAGGCCGGCGGCCCGCGCCAGCGATCCCGGCAGCCACCATGAGTCGTCGTCTGCAAAGGCAACGGCCTCACAGCCTGCGGCATTCACTCCGAGGGTGCGAGCAGCCGCGCCACGGTTGTCATCGAGCTCGATCAGCCGCACGCCCGGGAAGGCGCGGCGGACGAAGGCCTGGGTGCCGTCCGTGGATCCGTTGTCCACGACGACAATGTCGGCCACGTCGGGAAGTGCCGACAGATGGCCGAGCGACCTCTCCAGCTCGCCCCGCCGGTTGCGGGTGGCGATCACGACCGACGCGCGTCGAGCGGTTCCAGGCTGGGGCTCGTGGCTGGACACGCCCCTGCCATACCAGGATGCGCATCGCGGCAATCGCGCGGAGGTTCGCGTTCGGCAAGCGGCGGGCTCGGGGACATCGGGATCGCCTCTCCGGTGACGAGTCGCAGGCAGCACCACGTGACGAGCAGCCCGCCGCCGAACTCGTACAGATCCCCGAGGTTGAACGGCGTCATGCGAACGGCGCTCCCGAACCAGACGTAGTCTGTGTCGTAGCCGCGCAGAGCGACCTCCCCCCAGTTCGTCAGCATCCCGAGCACGGTCAACGCGGCCGCGACGAGCAGCAGCCGGCTGCCCACGCGCACGGCGGTGGCCGCGGCCAGCGCGACCGCGAGCGTGATCACGGCGGCCGCCAGCGGTCCCTCGTTGCCCCAGATGCCGATGTCGCCGTGCAGTGAGGCGTCGCCGAGCGCGACGCCGACCAGCGGAACCGGCACGTCCGCACTCGGGGTTCCGGGCGTCAGCAGCCAGCGGCAGGCCACGTCCACGAGCACCGCGGCAGCGATCGCGGCCACGGGCAGCGGAGACCGCAGACGGGAGCGGGCCACCGTCGGCCGCCGTAGCCACGCCAGCCCCGAGGCGGCGAGCAACGTGAGCGCGAGCACCAGCGCGGCGCCACCGCCCTGGGAGCCGTGGCCGAGGTGCGTGGTCCAGTCGACCGCGAGCGCCGCGACCGTGCCGGGAGACGGTTGTGGGCTCGCACTCTGCGCCGCCGCGGCCGCACGGTAGGCGGGCCCGCCGGTCGCCGCGGCCAGGGTCGCCCCGCTCGTCCAGACCACTCCGCTATACCGCAGCGGCGGATGGATCCCGGCGCATTGCACCTGCTCCGCCTCCGGCGAGGCCGGCGCGGGACGCAGCGCCACCGTCGTGCAGACGAAGTACACGCCGCGCCTCCGGACCACCGCGATCCGGTGCGGGCCCGGCCTGCCCGCCAGCCGGTAGCCCGTCGGGGCGGCGCCCAGCTGCCGGTTGCCACGTTCGATGACCGCCGCCGCGGGGGCGCCGCGGTCGTGTTCCACGACATAGGACACCAGCGCCAGCGCCGAGGACGCCCCGTGGGGCATCGGGGCCACGAGCCCGAACGCCCAGGCGTTTGGCGGCGTGTCGGTGAGGTCGGCCTTCGCCGCCCAGTCGACGCGCGCCCCGGTGAAGGCGTACCAGGCCAGGGCGGCGGGTGCGAGCAGCGCCCACGCGGCCACGACGAGCAACCTGACATCACGGCGCGCATGCGTCACGGCGACCGCTCGAGGAACCGGCCCGCCGCCCGGCACGCCGATGCCGGCGACGGCCCGTACGCAACGCCGAGGCGAGCGTCGGGCGGCAACCGCAGCACGACGCAGCCGGTGCGCCGGTTCCCGGCGCGGTAGGTCAGCGCGACGCCGCGCGACCCGTGCGGTGCGGCCCGCAGCCGCAGGGCGCTCCCGTCGACGCCGAGCACCTGCGCCTCGACCCGGGCCTTGGCGACGGCCTGTGTCTGGTCGTCACTCGCAACGAACAGCAGCGCGACCAGCGTCGACACCGACGGCGGCAACAGGGCGAACTGCTTCGCAAGCGGAGCGGGGAGCGTCTCCGCCGCCGCCTGGCCCTCCTCGTACCGCTGCCAGAGCGCCGCGTAGAGCAGGCAGCCGACCGCAAGCGGCAGGACGAGCCAGCAGACCAGCTGACGGAGCGTGCGGATCAACGGTCGCGATGTCTCGGATGCAGGCACGGCCCTCCGGCGGGCGCGATGGTCATGGCGGCGCCGCACGCGGCGGCGCCCTGGGAGTGAGCTGAGTCGCGGCGCCTGCAGCCGGCGACCGGCTGGCTCGGGTCGCCGTGCCCCGGGCATCCCCGGGTTCGGAAGCCGCGTGTGCGCGTCGCATACCCCCGCCCGTGAAGCGGTAAGCACGCGAGGACGTTTACCGCGTCGTCGTCACGGGCACGCGCGTTGCAGCGGGCACAACCGCATCACGTTGTCTGCGTAGGAGGCAAGCAATGGCTGGGTTCGTCTCGGAGGCTCGCCAGGAGAGCAATCCGTTCCTGTTCCTGCTCGCCATCGTCGCCGCCATCGGCGGCTTCCTGTTCGGGTACGACACGGGGGTCATCTCCGGCGCCCTGCTCTACATCAAGGGCGATCTGCACGCGAGCTCGTTCGAGCAGGAGGCGATCGTCGCCGCACTGCTGCTGGGCGCCGCCCTCGGCGCCGTCATCTCCGGCTATCTGGCCGACAGGATCGGCCGGCGGCGGACGAAGATGCTGTCCGGATGCGTCTACACCGTCGCCGCGCTGGCCTGCGCCTTCGCGCAGTCGGCCAACGAGCTGATCGCGGCTCGCTGCGTGCTCGGCCTCTCGGTCGGGACGGCATCGTTCGTATCGCCGATGTACATCGCCGAGCTCGCGCCCAAGCGCATCCGCGGCGGTCTCGTCTCGTTCAACCAGCTTATGATCGTGCTCGGCATCCTCGCCGCGTACATCGTCAACTTCTCCCTGACCGGCGTGTCGGACAACTGGCGCTGGATGCTCGGCATCGGCGCGATCCCGGGCGTCGCGCTCGCCGTCGGCATGTTCATGATGCCGGAGAGCCCGCGCTGGCTCGCCGAGAAGGGGCGCGACGACGACGCCCGCGAGGCGCTGCAGCGGGCCCGGCGAACGGACGACGTCGACGAGGAGCTCGACGAGATCCACGAGGTCTCCAGCCAGACCGGTCGGCTGTCGGACATCTTCTCCGGCGCCGTCAGGCCGATGCTTGTGGTCGGCATGGGCCTGGCCATCTTCCAGCAAATCGTCGGGATCAACACGGTCATCTACTACGCCCCCACGATCCTGTCGTTCACCGGCAAGAGCACGGCCGGGGCGATCGGCCAGACGGTCTTCATCGGCGTCACGAACCTGGTCTTCACGGTCATCGCGATCCTGCTGCTCGACCGGCTGGGGCGCCGGGTGTTCCTCCTGGTTGGTACGGCCGGCCTGACGGTCGGCCTCGTCCTGCTCGGGCTGTTCTTCCACTCGAGCAGCCTCCAGCAGAACCAGTCGTGGCTCGCGCTCGCCGCGCTGATCATCTACATCGCGTCGTTCGCCATGGGCCTCGGGCCCGTGTTCTGGCTGATGATCTCCGAGATCTTCCCGCTCACGGTGCGCGAGCCGGCGATGGCGGCGTGCACGGTTGCGAACTGGACGTTCAACTTCCTCGTGTCGTTCACATTCCTGTCGCTGACCACGGGGATCGGCAAGGCCGGCACGTTCTGGCTCTACGCGGGGATCGGGGTGGTCGCGTTCCTGTTCTTCCTGTTCAAGGTTCCCGAGACCAAGGGCCGGACGCTGGAGCAGATCGAGGAGGAGCTCTCGGGCGATCGCGGCGGCTCGTCGAGCCCGGGCCGCACGGCGCACGCCTGAGCTCGCGCGCGGGCCCGCTACAAGGCGGGCCGCGGCCCGATCAGCCGCTCGATCCCGACGCGGGCGCGGTCGAGGAACGCGGCGTCACCGAACATGGTGTGCGTGGCGTGCGCCATCAGCAGCATCGCGTTCACCTCGAACGCGACCTGGCCGGGGTCCGCGCCGGCCGGCAGCTCGCCCGCCTCGCGCGCGCTCTCGGCCGCACCGACCAGCTCGCCCTCCCAGCCGGCGAGGAACTCGACGATGCCCTCCTGCACCCGGCCGGGATGGGTGTCGAACTCGGCCCCGACCGCCGCGAAGAAGCAGCCGCCCGGGAACACGCCGCGCTGCAGGTGCTGGAGAAACTCCTCGCACAGCGCCCACAGCAGGCGAACTCCTTCGCCTTCCCGGTGGGCCGGGTCGAGCACCTCACGCTGGAAGATCTCGGTGGCGCGCCCGATGGTTGCGAGCTGCAGCTCCTCCTTTGAGCGGAAGTGCGCGTACAGCCCGCTCTTGCTCATGCCCGTGCGGCCGGCCAGGTTGCCGATCGAGAGCCCCTCGAGCCCGTCGACGGTCGCCAGCCGGGCGGCGGCGTCGAGGATCGCGTCACGGCTGCGGCGGCCGTCGCTCCGCGTCCGTCGCCCGTCGTCCGTTGTGGGGTGATGGTTCATGCTTGCAAGATAGCACGACCGTTCGTATACTCCGTCGCCATACAGAACGACCGATCGTGCTTAAGCACTGGAGGAAGCAGATGAGCATCACGACACACCGCACCACTGACGTCGACGACCTGACCGCGGCGCAGCGAGCCGCCTGGGCCGCCGGGGACGATTCCATGATCGCACCGCACCTGAGCGTGGTCGCCGAGCGCCTGTGCCACGACGGCGGGCTGCGGCCCGGCTGGCAGGTGGTCGACGTCGCCACCGGATCGGGCAATGCCGCACTGGCCGCCGCCCGGATCGGGTGTACGACCGTCGGCGTCGACCTCGTGCCCGAGCTGCTCGAGCGGGCGCGTGCCCGGGCGGCCGCGGAGCGGCTCCACATCGAAGTGACGCCGGCCGACGCCCGTGCACTGCCCTTCGAGAGCGACTCGTTCGACGCGGCGACGTCGGTGTTCGGCGTCATGTTCGCCGTCGACCAGCAGGCCGCCGCCCGCGAGCTGGTGCGGGTAGTCCGGCCCGGCGGGACGATCGCCATGGCCAGCTGGATGCCGGACGGGTTCGTCGGCGAGCTGTTCGAGACGGCGGAGCGGTATGCCCCGCCGGGCCCCGCGCCCTCGCCGTTCGCATGGGGCACGCAGGACGGCCTCGTCCGGCTGTTCGGCCGCAGCATCAACTACCTCCAGCTGCGGCCGCGGCGCTTCACCTTCCGGTTCCGGTCGGCCGAGGAGTTCCTCGGCATCTTCCGGCGCTTCTACGGACCGCTCGTGCGGGCGTTCGAGGTGGCGGGTGACGAGCGGGCGCTTGCCCTCGAGCTCGACCTGCTGCGGTTGATTCGCCGGCACGACCGCCAGCGCGGCCGCGGCGGCATCGCCGTCTCGGCGGCGTACCTGGAGGCGATCGCAATCACCCGGTGACGGCACGCGTGGCGGGGGCCGCCCGGCTCCCGCCACGCACGCGGCCCCCGGCGCACGGCCGGAGTCTGTACCATCGGCCACGTGCTTCTGGGGAGATCCGAACCGGTGGGCCGGATCGTGGAGCTCCTGGATCTGGCCCGCGAGGGAGAGAGCGGCGTGCTCGCCGTGGTCGGCGATGCGGGCGTCGGCAAGAGCGCGCTGATCGACCACGCCGCGGAGCTGGCCGACGGCTTCCATGTCGTGCGGACGAGCGGCTTCGAGTCCGAGACCGAGCTCGCGTTCGCGGGCCTGGGCGACCTCCTGCGCCCGCTCGCGTCGCATCTCCCGGCACTGCCGGACGTGCAGAGGTCGGCTCTTGCGAGCGCGCTTGCGCTGGGGCCGCCGGTCGGCGGAGACCCGGTCACCGTGTGCGTCGCGGCTCTCAATCTGCTGGCGACAGCAGCCGACGACCGGCCGGTGCTCGCGGTGGTCGACGACGCCCACTGGCTTGACCGCGCGTCCGCCGACGTGCTGGCGTTCGTCGGCCGCCACCTCCAGGACGAGGGCGTCGTGGTGGTGCTGGCCGCGCGCGCCGGCACGGATACGTTCGACTGGCGCGGCCTCGAGGTGCTCGAGCTGGGCGGCCTGGAACCGCACGCCGCCGCCGAGCTTGCGGTGCGGTGGTCGGGAGTCGAGCCGGCCGTCGCCGCCCGGCTCGCCGCGCTCACGGGTGGCAACCCGCTCGCCCTCCGGGAGCTTGCGGGCGCCCTCGGCGACGAGCAGCGCAGCGGGGCCGAGCCGCTCCCCGACCCGGCGCCGGCGAGCGGCTGGGCGCAGCACGTCTTCGGGCAGCGCATCGAGGGGCTGCCGGCCGATACGCGGCGCGCGGTGGTGATCGCCGCGGCGGCGGGCGGCGAGGACATGCGGCTGCTCGCCCGGGCGCTCCGCGCCGAGGGGCTCGCGGCCGGCGTGCTCGAGCCGGCGGAGGCCGCCGGCCTGGTGTCCCTCGCCCCCGGCCGGTTCGCGTTCCGGCATCCGCTGGTCGCCTCGGCGGCGTATCACCTCGCCGCAGGAGCCGATGTGCGATCCGCGCACGCGGCCGTGGCGTCCGCGATGGAGGATGACGCGGAGGAGGCCCGCGCATGGCACCGCGCCTCGGCGACGCTCGAGCCCGACGCCAGCGTGTCGGCCGACCTCGAGCGGGCCGCGCGCTCCGCGGCCATGCGGGGCGGCCACGGGACGGCGGCGCGGGGCCTGCACCGAGCCGCGATGCTCGCTCCCGACCCGGCTGAGCGCGTCCGGCTGCTGCTCGACGCGGCCGATGCCTCGCACCGGGTCGGCTCGATGAGCTCCGCGGCGTCGTACGTGGCCGAGGCCGAGCGCCTCGGCACCGACCGGCGGGCGACCGCCCGCGCGGAGATGCTCCGCGGCCGGGCCGAGGCGCGCATGGGGTCGACCGAGCGCGCCGTCGAGCTGATGCTCTCGGCAGCCGGCAGGCTGCGCGACGACGACACGGCCGAGGCGGTGCACGTCATGGTGGAAGCGGTCGACCCGTGCATCCGCGCCGGACGGCCGGCCGAAGCGCTCACGATCGCGCGAACCGCCGCGGAGCTCGCACGATCCGCCGGTGGGGCGGCCGCCGACTACGCGCAGGTCGCGGTGGCAGCCGCGTCGGCGTTCGTGGGCGATGCCGGCACGGCCACCCGGCTCGTGACCGAGGTTGCCGACCGCGTCCTCGACCGCGACGATGCCCGCGACGACCTGCAGCTGCGCGCCTACGTCGGCATGACGCTCGCGTTCGCAGAAGAGTGGAACCGCGCGCGCACGGTGCTGGGCGAGCTGGTCGCGGACTGCGAGCGGCGCGCGCCCGCGATGCTGCCCTACCCGCTCGTCTCGCAGGCTTGGCTCGAACGGGGGACGGGCGACTGGGCGGCCGCCGTGACGAATCTCGAGATCGCGATCCGGCGGTCGCGCGAGAGCGGCCGCGCGAACGACGAGTGCTGGGCCCACAGCATCCTGGGGTGGATCCGGGCCGCGCAGGGCCGGGCGGAGCAGATGGAGGGGCACATCGCCCGGCAGCTGGAGCTGGATGCCCGTTTCGGGCTGCCCTACCAGGCGATGACCACGGCCGCGTCACGGGGCCTGCTGGCGCTGGGCGAGGGCGATGCAACGGCCGCCGTCCCGCACCTTCGCCGGGCGCTCGAGCGCAAGCTCGAGCTTGGGTACTGCGACGCCACGACGCAGCCGGTCGTGGCTGCCGACCTCGTGGAGGCGCTCGTGCGCCAGGGCGACCAGCGGTCGGCCGAGCCGCTCGCTGCGCGCCTGGCCGGCGAGGCGACGCGGCCGGCGGCACGCGCGCTGGCTCGCCGGTGCGCGGCGCTGCTCGAGGACGACGCGGCAATGTTCGCCGAAGCGGCCGCCCTTCACGACGAGGCCGGCGACCGCTTCGGCCTGGCACGGACACAACTGCTGCACGCCGAGCGGCTTCGCCGGGACGGCCAACGGCGGGACGCCCGGGCGCTGCTCGACCAGGCGCGGTCGGCGTTTACGGAGCTCGGCGCAGCGCCATGGCTCGCCCGAGTCGACGCCGAGGACGGGCGCAGCGCCCGCTCGCTCCGCCCCGCAGGCGAGGCACGCGACGAGCTGACCGAGAGCGAGCACCAGGTGGCCAGCCTCGCGGTGCGCGGCCTCCAGAACCGGGAGATCGCCGGACGGCTGTTCATGAGCGTGAAGACGGTGGAGGCGCACCTGACGCGCATCTATCGCAAGCTCGGCGTCCGCACCCGCGTGGAGCTCGTCCACAGCTACCAGCCGCAGGCTGAGGCGGGGGCGATGGCGCGCTGAAGGGGCGGGACCAGAGATTCGCCGCCATAGCGTGCCTTTCGTCCACCAGCCCAACAGACGTTCGAGTCGCCTCTACGATCCGTCCGGCTGGCTTCGCCCTACTCGGCTGCCCTTGGCGGCGCAGGGGGAACGTACGGGGCGCCGCCGGTGGATGCAACGGCCAAGATCGCAAAATGCGCAAAAAAAGCGTGCGCCGGCGGCACATGTGCGAACATGCGTTCGATGGGCGGCGCGACGATCCTCCACGCCGATCTGGATGCGTTCTTCGCCTCGGTGGAGCAGCGCGACGACCCGGCGCTGCGCGGCGTGCCGGTGATCGTCGGCGCCGGCGTGGTGCTCGCGGCCAGCTACGAGGCGCGGGCCTGCGGCGTGCGCACGGCGATGGGCGGCCGTCTGGCCAGGCGGCTCTGCCCCGCCGCCGTGGTCGTGCGGCCGCGGATGAGCGCGTACGCCCAGGCCAGCCGTGACGTCTACCGGATCTTCGAGGACATGAGCCCCGTGGTCGAGGGCCTGTCGATCGATGAGGCATTCCTCGATGCTCGCGGGCTCGACCACATCTCCGGGACACCGGCGGACATCGCCCGTTCGCTTCGCAGGCGAGTCCGGGCGGAGGCCGGGCTGCCCATCACCGTCGGCATCGCCCGCACGAAGTTCCTCGCCAAGGTCGCCAGCGGAGTCGCGAAACCCGACGGCCTGCTGCTCGTCCCACCCGACCGGGAACTCGACTTCCTGCACCCGCTTCAGGTTGAGCGGCTGTGGGGCGTCGGGCCTGCGACGGCGGTGAAGCTGCACGCGCAGGGCATCTCGACGGTGGGCCAGGTGGCCGCGCTGACCGAGGCCCGGCTCGTGGAGGTGGTCGGGCGCGCTGCCGGCCGCCACCTGCACGCGCTGGCCCACAACCGCGACCGCCGGCGCGTCGAGCCGGGCCGACGCCGCGGGTCGATCGGCTCGCAGCGGGCGCTCGGCCGCGGGCCGCACTCGGCCCAGGCGGTCGACGCGGCGCTGATCGGCATCGTCGAGCGGGTCACGCGGCGTATGCGGCTGGCCGGCCGGACCGGTCGCACGGTGGTGCTGCGTCTGCGCTTCGGCGACTTTGCGCGCGTGACGCGGTCGCACACGATGCCACGGGCGACGGCGCAGACGGACGCGATCCTGGCGGCCGCCAGGACGCTGCTGGCCGGCGCCATGCCGGCGATCGAGCGGCGCGGAATCACGCTGATCGGCGTGTCGGTCACCGGCCTCGAGCGCGCCGACCGGATGCAGCTCGCGTTGCCGCTCGACGGCCACGACCGCGACGCACTGGACGCGGCGCTCGACGCCGTGCGCGACCGGTACGGCTCGCGCGCGGTGATCCGTGCGGCGCTGCTCGGGCACGACCGCGGCTGGTCGCCGCCGCTGCTGCCCGACTGACCTCGGCGTGACACTTCTGTGACGGCCGATGTCGTCACAGGTTCGCAACGCCGCTGTCACTGCGCGGGGACAGGTGTCCGACTCCAATGATTGGGGGGCGGCGCGGTACCGGCCAACCAGGCGGCCGACCGGTGCCAGATGCGTCACGGACGCGTCACACCCACCGGTAGGGGCTTTGACGCCCTCACGGGGGGTGGGGCGCGGATGTCACATCCATGTGACACACGCTGCGGTGACGGACGCGTGACCGCCGCCGTGACACGGGCGGGGTACGCTGTCCGGCATGAGCGAGCCGGCCGAGATCGCCCAGTCCGCCGACGAGGTCGCCCCCGGCGTCTGGCACTGGCAGATCAGAAACAGCGGCATCGGCGGCGCCGTCTCGAGCTGTCACCTGTTCGCCACCGACGACGGCGGCGTGCTCGTCGATCCCGTTCAGCTCGACCCTCCGCAGCTCGAGAAGCTCCCGCGCCCCGCGGCGATCCTGCTCACCAGCAAGGGCCACCAGCGCTCGGCGTGGCACTACCGCCGGGAGTTCGCAGCGCCCGTCTGGATGCCGGAGGGCACCGTGCCGCCTGACGAGGAGCCGGACCACCGCTACGGCGACGGCGACCAGCTTCCCGGCGGCTTCCGCGCGATCGCCGCGCCCGGCCCCGGCCCCGTCCACTTCATCCTGCTCCGAGAGGACGGGCCTGGCGCCGTCGTGGCCGCCGACCTGCTCGGCGGCGATCCCTCGTCCGGGCTCCGGTTCGGGCCGCTCCAGTACCACGACGACCCGGACGCCACCCGCGACAGCGTCGCGCGGTTGCTCGACCTGCCGTTCACGCTCCTGTGCCTCGATCATGGAGCGCCGTTCACCGACGGCAAGGACGCGGTGCGCGGCCTCCTCGCCAAGAGCTCCTGAGCGCACCGTCCGGGTGACGAGCGTCACCACGGCCCCCGGCTGCGGCAATCCACGTACGGTCGATCGTTGCCAATCCGAAGCCGGCATGAGAAGGTCCTCCGATTCCGGACGGCAGGAGCCGATGAAGACTTTCAGCATGTCGAAGCGATGGATCATCGCACTACAGGCCTTCGGCGTCATCGTGGCTCTCGCCGTCGTGATCGTCGTCGCGATCGTCGCCGGCTCCGCCGCGTCCGCCCCGTCGCACCAGCGCCACGCCGTGGCCGTCCACCCGCAGCACCACGCGACCTTCTCGCTCCCCGTCGGGGTCGATCTGAGCGCCGTGCTCGCCATCCTCTGCTGCGTGCTCGCCCTCTGCGGCTGGGCCGTCTGGCAGCGCCGCAACCGCTGCGGGGACTGCGGCTACGCGCCGGTGTTCTGCCAGTGCGAGCTGGCCGGCTCCGGACACTGACCGGCCGGCGAGTCAGACCAGCGTGACCTCCACGCCCGCATCGCGGATCTCCGCGACCGCATCGCCGTCAGCCGCGTCGTCGGTGATCAGCTCGTGCACCGCGCCCAGCTCGCAGATCCGCGCGAACGCAACCTGCCCGACCTTCGAGCTGTCGGCGACCACCACGACGCGGCGGGCGCGCGCGATCAGCGCGCGGTTGGTGTGCGCCTCGACCTCGTGGTGCGTCGTCAGCCCGGACGCCGCCGCGATCCCGTCCACTCCGATCAGCACGATGTCGAGATTGAGCGCGGCGAGGGACGCCTCGGCCAGCGGGCCGACCAGCTCGTAGGACTCCGGGCGGGCGACGCCGCCCGTGACCAGCAGCTTCAGCGTTGGCCGCACGGCCAGCTCCGAGGCGATGCTGAGCGAGTTCGTGACCACCGTGAGACCGCGGCGGTCAGAGAGCGCCCGCGCCGCCTCGGTCGTCGTCGTGCCGCCGGTCATCCCCACCGCCGACCCGTCGGGCACCCGCTCCACGGCCGCCCGGGCGATCCGCGCCTTCTCCTCTTGGTGGCGTGCGCTGCGGTAGCGCAGCGGCAGCTCGTAGAGGACTCCCTGGGCGACGGCGCCGCCGTGCGTCCTTGCCAGCAGCCGCTGTTCCTCGAGCAGGACGAGGTCCCGTCGAACCGTCGCAGCCGAGACGCCCATCGCGGCTGCAAGATCGCCCACGCCGACCGAGCCGTTCGCGGAGATCTGCTCGACGATGCGGCTGAGGCGGTCGGATTGGCGCACCGGCCCAGTGTACCGGCCTCTCGTGCGCTGGGATGGTTGATTTCTGCACGTTTACGGCCTAGAGTCGCCCGATATGAGCGCAATCGAGCACGAAGTGGCCAGCCAGCCGGAGGTCTGGCGCAGCGCCGCTGGACTCGCGCCCACCGCCCCGCTTCCACCGCCCGGAGCCCGGCTCGCGGTGGCCGGGTGTGGAACGTCGTTCTACATCGCACAGGCCTACGCCGCGGCCCGCGAGGCGGCTGGCCAGGGCGAGACGGACGCGTTTCCGGCGTCCGAGTTCCCGGGCGGCCGGCGGTACGACGCGCTGCTCGCGATCTCGCGGTCAGGAACCACCACGGAGGTGTGCGACCTGCTCCGCGCCGCGTCCGGCACGACGCCGACCGTGGCCGTGACCGCGGTCGAGGACAGCCCCGTGCGCACGCTCGCCGACGAGACCGTCGTCCTGTCGTTCGCGGACGAGCGGTCGGTCGTGCAGACACGGTTTGCGACGTCGGCGCTCGTGCTGCTGCTCGCGCATCTCGGCATCGATTCCGAGCCCGCCGTGACAGCGGCCCGGCGGGCCCTCGCCGGCCCGCTGCCGGTCGACCCCGCCTCGTTCGGGCGGTTCCAGTTCCTGGGCCGCGGATGGACGATCGGCCTCGCGCACGAGGCGGCCCTCAAGCTGCGCGAGGCGGCGCAGGCGTGGGCCGAGGCGTACCCGGCCATGGAGTACCGCCACGGCCCGATCGCGCTCGCCGACGGCTCGACCGCCGTTCTCGCGCTGGGCGAGATCGATGCGTCGCTCGCCTCCGACGTCCGCGCGACCGGCGCGACGCTGGTCGACGGCGACTCGCACCCGCTGGCAACGCTCGTCCTCGCGCACCGGCTGGCCATCGATCTGGCACGCGCGCGTGGTCTCGATCCCGACGCTCCCCGCAACCTGACCCGATCGGTGGTGCTGCCATGAAGCGCTTGGCCTCGCTCGTCCTTCCCCTGGTGCTCCTGCTCGCAGGCGCCGCGTCGTGCGGCGGGTCGGGATCCTCCAACGGCGTCGTCGACATCACCGTCTGGCACGGCTACGAGGACGTCGAGGGCACGGCGATCAAGGCTGCCGCAGACCGCTTCAACGCCACCCATCCGAAGATCCACGTGACCGTGCAGAACTACGGCAATGCCGACTACGCGCTCCAGAAGGTGCTCACCGCGATCCGCGGCGACAGCGAACCCGACATCGCCTATCTGTACGGCTCCTGGGCAGCGAACATCGCCCGCAGCCCCGCGGCGGTCGACCTCTCGTCGATGATCCAGTCCGACCCGTCGGTCAACTGGGACGACTTCTGGCCGGCGGAGCGCCAGGCGGTACAGGTGGGGCCGAAGATCATCGGCGTCCCGGCGCTCGTCGACAACCTGGCGCTCGTCTACAACACGAAGCTGTTCGACCAGGCGGGGATCCCCTACCCGAGCGACACGTGGACGTGGGACGACTTCCGCGCGGCTGCGAAGAAGCTGACCGACCAGTCCGCCAAGCAGTTCGGGTGGGCATACGTCGCCGACGCCAGTGAGGACACGGTCTGGCGGTTCGACGCGCTGCTCTGGCAGGCCGGCGGCGACATCCTCAACTCGGACAACACCAAGGCCGAGTTCAACTCCCCTGCGGGCGTGAAGGCGGCCACGCTGCTCCAGCAGATGGCCACCGTCGACCACTCCGTCTACCTGGACAACGGCAACGGCAACTACGCGAACCTCTTCAACTCCGGGAAGATCGCGATGCTGTTCACCGGCCCGTGGGATCTGTCCGGCTTCACCGACGTCGACTACGGCGTCCAGATCCTGCCCGGCGACCAGAGCCATCAGACCATCTCCGGGCCGGACCAGTGGGTCATGTTCGACCGCGGCAGCGACCGCACCAAGGCGGCGTGGACGTTCCTCAAGTGGTTCACCTCCCCGGCCGAGGCGCTGCAGTGGTCGCAGGCGACGGGCGACCTGCCGATCCGCCAGTCGATCGCGAAGCTGCCGCAGTACCAGCAGTACACGCAGAAGTACCCGGGAGCGGCGACGTTCGTCGAGAACGAGGCCAACGCGGCGAAGGCGCGGCCGGTGATCGCGAACTACAACGAGGTCTCGCAGGCGATGGGTCAGGCGATCCAGGCGGTGCTGCTCGGCAAGGCCCAGCCGCAACAGGCGCTCGACAGCGCGGCGGAGCAGGTCGACTCGGTGCTCGCGTCCGGCCAATGACGGGTCGGGCGGCGCGCTCGGAGCAGGTCACCGGCTGGCTCTTCGTCCTCCCCGCCGTCGCCCTGATCGGCCTGTTCGGCATCGTCCCGATCATCTGGGGACTGCTGCTCTCGCTGCAGCAGAACGACCTGCTGACGCCACCTGAATGGGTCGGCCTCGCGAACTACCGGACGCTGATCGACGACCCGGTGTTCCGTTCGTCGGTGCACCGGACGCTGGTCTACACGCTGCTGTTCGTCCCCATCTCGGTCGGCGGCGCGCTTGCCATCGCCATGCTGCTGGACGCCCGGATCCGGTTCGCACGGCTCTACCGGACGGCCGTCTTCATCCCGGTCGCGACCTCGACGGTGGCCACCGGGATCATCTTCAACTGGCTGCTCGAGCCGACCTACGGGGTTGCGAACTACCTGCTCGGCGAGATCGGGCTCGGGCCGTACGGGTTCTTCCAGGATCCCGACCAGGCGCTCTACTCGATCATCGCGATGACGGTCTGGGGGTGGATCGGCTTCGACGTGATCGTCTACATCGCCGCCCTGCAGGGCATCCCGCAGGATCTCATCGAGGCCGCGCGCCTCGACGGCGCCGGCCGGTGGGCGAGGTTCCGGCACGTCGTCTGGCCGTTGCTCTCCCCGGCGACGCTGTTCCTGGTCGTCTGGTCCACGATCAACGCCCTGCAGGTGTTCGACGAGATCTACGTGACCACGCACGGCGGCCCGCTGCGAGCCACGACGGTGATGGTTTATTACCTGTTCAACCAGGCGTTCGAGCTGTTCCACGGAGGCTACGCGGCGGCCATCGCCTACGTGCTCTTCCTGATGACGCTGGTGGTCTCGGTCGTCCAGCTGTGGCTCGGCAACCGGCGGGTGCACTACAGCTCGTGAGGCTCCGGCTCCCGTTCAGCCCGCGGCATCTCGTGCTCGTCCCGATCTCCGCGCTGATGCTGCTCCCGCTGGCGTGGATGCTGATCACGTCCATCCAGACGCTCCCGGAGTCGCGGCACTTTCCGCCCGACCTGATCCCGTCGGGCATCCACTGGCGAAACTACCCGGATGCGTGGAACGCCGCCCCGTTCGGCCGGTTCTTCGTCAACAGCCTGATCGTCACGCTCGCCTCCGTCGGCGGCAACCTGCTCTTCTGCAGCCTGGCCGGCTACGCCTTCGCGCGGCTGCGGTTCGTCGGCAGCAACGTGCTGTTCGTGGCGCTGCTGGCCACCCTGATGGTGCCGTTCCAGGTGACCATGATCCCGACGTTCCTGATCGTCAAGCATCTCGGGCTGGTCAACTCGCTGGGCGCGCTGATCCTGCCGAACCTCGTCACGCCGTTCGGCATCTTCATGCTCAGGCAGTTCTTCCGGACGCTGCCGGTCGAGCTCGAGGAGGCGGCCCGGATCGACGGCTGCTCGCGCTTGGGCGTGCTCTTCCGGATCGTCGTCCCGCTGTCGATGCCGGCGCTGGCAACGCTCGCGATCGTCACCTTCCTGTGGACGTGGAACGACTTCCTGTGGCCGTTGATCGTGATCACCTCGCCGAACGAGAGCACCGTGCAGCTCGGCCTCGCCAGCTTCCAGGGCGCGCATCAGACGAACTGGACGCTGCTGATGGCCGGCAACGTGATGGCGCTCGCACCGATGCTGCTGGTCTTCGTGGGGGCGCAGCGCTGGTTCGTGCAGTCGCTCGCCTCCACGGGGCTGAAGGGCTAGTCCGTCTCCACGATCCGGCAGGCGCCGGCAAGCCGCCGCGCCCTGTCCGCGTCGAGCACCCCTGCTCCGGGCATCTCCGCGTTTGCAGTCGCCGCGCCCAGGGCGAGGGCGAACGCCTCCCGCCAGGCCGCGCCGTCGTCGAGGGCGACCACGAGACCGGCCAGGAACGCATCGCCGCTGCCCACCGGGTAGCGGCCGGCGACGTCCACCCGGCCCGCGAGCGCGCTGCCGTCGGGAGCCACGAGCGCGGCGCCGGCCCGGCCGGCGGTGACGATGGCCGCGCCCGCGGTCGCCTCGTGCAGCTGTCTCGCGGCTGCGGCTGCGGCAGGGAGGTCGCCGACCGGCCGGCCCGTGATGCCGGCCGCCTCGTCGGCATTGACCTTCACCACCGCCGGGCGCGCCTCGACGCCCGCCTCGCGGGTGTCGAGCGCCACGATCGCTGCGCGGATCACCGGGAGGTACGCATCCGCCGGGGCGCCGGCCGGGAGCGATCCGGACACGGTCGTCCACGGGGCGGCCGGGGCGATCCGCAGCACGAGCCCGGCGAACGCATCCCATTCGTCCGCGGCCACGGGAAACCCGTGCTCGTAGAACTCGGTCAGCCCCTCCTCCAGCGCGCTCGCCACCGACAGCGACGACCGCGTCTCGGCGGCCGCCCACGTCGCATGCAGCTCGATGCTCTCGGCCTCCAGCCGCTCGGCGATCCAGCGGCCGGCATGCCCGCCGAGCAGCGCAACCACCTGCACCCGGCCGCCCAGCGCAGCGGCCGTGCGCGCGACGTTCAGGCCCTTGCCGCCCGGCACCTGGACGAAGTCCGCAGGCCGGTGAATCGCCCCGGGCACCAGCTGTTCGACCTCGAACAGGCGGTCGATCGAGGGGTTTGCAGCGACGCAGACGATCACCGCGCGGCCGCCCGAGCCTCGTCGAACGCCGGCTGGGCCGCCGTGCCTCCGAGCGCGCGGGTGGAGAGGGCGCCGCAGGCACACGCCAGCGCAAGGGCGCCCGGCAGATCCACCCCGCGCAGCCGGCCCGCGATGAAGCCCGCGTCGAAGCTGTCGCCGGCGCCCGTGGCGTCCATTACCTCGACCTCGGGAGCGCTCGCCGTGACGACGGCTCCTCCGGCGATCGCCGACGCGCCGCGGGAGCCGCGCTTGACGACGACGAGCGGGCAGCCGTCGGCGGCCACCATCCGGTGCTCGTGCTCGTTGAGGAACAGCACGTCCAGGGACGGCGCGAGGGCCGAGAGCCCGCCGTCCCAGCGGCCGGCCGGGTCGCCCTGCGGGTCGACCGACACCGTCGCGCCGCCCGAGTGGGCCGCGTCGACGAGGTCTCGCATCCCGGGCCGCAGGCCGTCCAGGAGAAAGAACGACGCGACGTGGAGGTGCCGTGCGGCGCGAAGCATGTCCGGCGGAACGTCGGCCGCCGTGAGCGCCGGGATCGCCCCGGCTGCCGTGAGCATCGCCCGGTCGTCGCCGCGCACGAGCGCGACGGTGATGCCGGTGCTGCGCGCCCGGTCGACCGGGCAGGCTGACACGTCCACGCCGTGCGACGCCAGCTCGTCCAGCATGAACCGCCCGAACACGTCGTCGCCGACGGCAGCGACGAGCGCGACCGACAGGCCCAGCCGGGCGGCGCCGCAGGCGGCGATGGCGGCCGATCCCCCGACCAGCAGCCGCGCATCGTCGACGCGCTTCTCGCCCTGGCCGAACTCGGGCGTGACGTCCGCTCCGGCGAGGAGCAGGTCGGGGTTGCAGTCGCCGACGACGAGCAGGTCGAGCATCGGGCGTCAGTATCGCGCAGCGATCGTCAGCAGCTGCTCGAGCCGGCGCCGCGCCTCGCCCTCCAGGAACGCCCGGCGCTCGCCGCCCGTGAGCGTCATCGACTCCTTCCAGATCGAGCGTCCGGCGATGAACCCCGACGCGCCGGCGCCGAGCGCCACCCGCAGCTGGGCGGCGAACGTCTCGTGGTCGACCCCCGCCGAGAGCAGCGCCCACGGGCAGGACAACGCCCCCGTCACGGCGGCGCAGGCCTGTTCGGAACCGGGGTACTCCAGCTTCAGGTACCGCGCCCCGCACGACTCCGCGAGCAGCGCCCCATCGCGGATCAGCTCCGCACGCCGCTGGAGGAACCGATCCTCCGGCTCGTCGTCGAGGCGGTACACGAGGACCTCCACGACCAGCAAGAGATGGTGCGCCGCACAGTCGTCGACCGCCCGGCGAAGCAGCGTCGCGTTTGCGCCGTCCGCGCCCTCCCGGTCGGCCCGCAGCCGCAGCAGCAGCTTGGCGCCGGTTCCACCCAGGCGCCGCACCCCGTCCGCGCCCACACCCGGCAGGAGCTCCGCCCGCCGCAGGCCGTCATCCGACCGCCGCGAACCGCTTCGCTCGAGCGAGACGAGCACTCCCGTGCGCCCGGGGAGCGCGCCCTCGTCGACCACGTGGGGAAGCGCGATCTCAGGATCGAGCAGCATGGCCGGCGCGAGCGGCGCGAACGCTCGCACCAGATCGAGCTTGAACGCCCGCCTGGAAGCCTCATCGCTGGGAAGCCCGGCGCCCTCCAGCGCCGCCACCAGCTTGGTGCGCTGATCGGCCGCCAGCACCGCCAACCTGCCGCCCGCGTCCGAGAGCTGGGCGATCGCACGCTGCTCGGCGGTGGTGAACATTCTTGATCGTTTCTATCAGATCTGAAACACTTTCGCGCATGACACGCATCGCCTTCGTCGGCGCGGGAAGCGTCGAGTTCACGCGCAACCTGCTCGGCGACATCCTCACGTTCCCCGAGCTCGCGGACGCCACCATCGCACTCCACGACATCGACGCGGAGCGGCTGGAGGCCGGCGAGGCGATGGCCCGGTGGACGGCCCGCGAGCTGGGCGCGCCCGCCACGATCGAGGCGCACCTCGACCGCCGGTCGGCGCTCGACGGCTGCGACCACGTCGTCAACATGGTGCAGGTCGGCGGTCACGACGCGACGCTGATCGACTTCGAGGTGCCCGCGCGGCACGGCGTGCGGCAGACGATCGGCGACACGCTCGGGATCGGCGGCATCTTCAGGGCGCTGCGGACGATCCCCGTCATGCAGTCCATCGCAGCGGACATGGCGGAGCTCTGCCCACAGGCCTGGCTGCTCAACTACACCAACCCGATGGCGATGCTGTGCTGGGCCACGTACGCCGGCACGCCGGCCACCCGGGTGGTGGGCCTGTGCCACTCGGTGCAGCACACCACGCAGAGCCTCGCCGAGCTTGTGGGCGTGCCGTACGACGAGGTCACCTACCTCGGCGCCGGCGTGAACCACCAGGCGTGGATCCTCCGGTTCGAGCGCGACGGCGAGGATCTCTACCCCCGGCTGGACGAGGCGATCGAGCGCGATCCGGAGCTGCGGCGGCGCGTGCGGGTCGAGATGTACCGGCGATTCGGCCGGTTCCCGACCGAGTCGAGCGAGCACTCCGCGGAGTACCTGCCGTACTTCCTCCACGACGACGCGATGATCGAGGAGTTCCGGGTGCCCGTCGACGAGTATGTGCGGCGCAGCGAGGAGAACCTCGAGCTGTACGAGGAGATGCGCAGGATGCTCGCCGCCGGAGAGCCGTTCGAGATCGAGCGAAGCCTCGAATACGCGTCGTTGATCATCCACTCGATCCTGACCGGCGAGCCGCGGGTGATCTATGGGAACGTCCCGAACGACGGCCTGATCGGCAACCTGCCGCAGGGCGCCTGCGTCGAGGTGCCGTGCGTCGTGGACGGCCAGGGGCTGCATGCGCAGGCGGTGGGCGACCTTCCCCCGCAGCTGGCGGCGCTGAACAGGACGTTCCTGAACGTCTGCGAGCTGACGGTACGAGCGGCGCTCGAGGGCAGGCGCGACCACGTCGTGCACGCTGCGCTGCTCGACCCGAACACGGCCGCGACGCTGTCTCCGGCGGCCATCGAGGCGATGGTCGACGAGATGATCGAGGCGCACGGGGCGGCGCTTCCCGACGGCATCCGCCGTTCGGCGCCCGCAGCTAGCTGACGCCTGCCTGATCCACCTCGCGCTGCCGAAGGAGGACGCGGCGGATCTTGCCGGTGAGCGTCTTTGGGAGATCGTCGACGAACTCGATCCGCCGGGGATACGCGTGGGCGCCAAGCCGGCGCCGCACGTGGCCGCGGATCTCGTCCGCCAGGTCCTCCGACGGGTCGCGGCCCTCGACCAGCACGATGAACGCCTTGACGACGTTCCCGCGGAGCTGGTCGGGCGAGGCCACGACGGCCGCCTCGCGTACCGCCGCGTGCTCGAGGCAGGCCGACTCGACCTCGAACGGCCCGATCCGGTACCCGGCCGAGATGATCACATCGTCGGCCCGGCCCTCGTACCAGATGTAGCCCTCGTCGTCCTGCCTGGCAGCGTCCTTCGTATGGAACCACTCTCCGCCGAACACCGCCTCCGAATCGTCCGGGCGGTTCCAGTAGCCGAGCGGATAGTGCGGGTTCGACCGCGCGCGCAGGCAGATCTCCCCGCGCTCGCCGCGGGCGACCGGGCGCTCGTCGTCGTCGAGGATCTGGACGTCCCAGCCCGGCATCGGGCGGCCCATCGAGCCCTCGCGGACATCCTGCCAGGGATAGTTGGCGGCGAGCGGGTACGACTCGGTGAGACCGTAGTAGTCGAGCACCGTGAGCCCGTACTGCTCCCGGAACCAGCGGATCGCCTCCGGGTTCAGCGGCTCCCCGGCCGAACAGACGCGGCGGAACCGCTGGGGGTACCGCGTGCCGGCGTCGCCGATCGACATCATCGCCCGCATCGCGGTCGGAGTCGTGAACACGTTCGAGACGGCGTTACGGCTGAGGAAGTCCAGCTGGCGGTGCGGATCGAAGCCCGCCTCCCGGCGATACACGTACTGCACGGCACCGAGGCGCCACGGACCGAGCAGCGGCGCGATACCGGCGGCCCAGGCCCACTCCCCCATCCCGTGGAACGACTCGCCGTCCTCGACCTCGTGGCAGTACGTGAACTCCTCGTGGGCGAGCAGGTAGCGGTGGGCATGCACGACGCCCTTCGCCATGCCGGTCGTCCCGGAGGTGTAGTACAGCTGCGCTGGGTCGTCGGCCGCGGTGTCGCACGCGAGGTGGTCGGCCGGCGCGTCGGCGAAGCCCTCGGCTCCCAGCACCAGGACGTCGTACCCGCCGCCCGGGAAGCGCGCCGCCGACATCGCGTCCGTCACCACCAGCCGGGCACCGGAGTCCGACAGCCGGTGCTCGATCGCATCGTCGCCGTAGAGCAGCGAGAGCGAGAGCAGGATCGCGCCGAGCTTCCACACACCGAAGAAGACGGCCGCCGTCTCGGGGGCAGGCGGCAGGACGACCGCCACCCGGTCGCCGCGCGCCACGCCACGGGCGGCGAGCGTGTGGGCCGCCTGGTTCGCCATGTGCTGGAGATCGCCCCAGGTCAGCTCGCGGCGACTGCCGTCGTAGCTCTCCCACACCATGGCCGGCTTGGCCTGCGGATGCTTGTCGCACACGTCGGCCGCGAGGTTGTAGCGGGCCGGGACGTCCCAGGCGTGGGCGGCACACAGGTCGGCGTAACGGTCGTCGCTCATGGCTCCTCCGGGGGACTCGTGCGCCGACCCTACTCCGATCCGCGGGTCGAGTTTGGATCCAAGCTCGGTCCGGCATAGAATCCCGCCACCACGATAGGAGGAACATCAATGGCGCTTTCACTGGGCGACACCGCACCCGATTTCGAGGCGGACACCACCGAGGGACGCATCCGGTTCCACGACTGGATCGGCGACTCGTGGGCGGTGCTGTTCTCGCACCCGAAGAACTTCACACCGGTCTGCACGACGGAGCTGGGCTACATGGCCAAGATCAAGCCGGAGTTCGACCGGCGGGGCGTGAAGATCATCGGGCTGTCCGTCGACCCCGTCGAGAAGCATGCGGGATGGGCGCGCGACATCGAGGAGACGCAGGGCACGGCCCCGAACTACCCGATCATCGGCGACTCGGACTTCAACGTCTCGAAGCAGTACGGCATGCTGCCGGCGGCCGTGTCCGGTGACCCCGGCGACCGCACCCCGGCGGACAACCAGACCGTCCGCAACGTGTTCGTGATCGGGCCGGACAAGAAGCTGAAGCTGATCCTGGTCTACCCGATGACCACGGGCCGCAACTTCGACGAGGTGCTGCGCGTGATCGACTCGCTGCAGCTGACGGCGAACCACAAGGTCGCGACGCCGGTCAACTGGACGCCGGGCGACGACGTGATCATCGCCGGCTCGGTCAACAACGACCAGGCGAAGGAGCTGTTCGGCACCTGGGACGAGCCGAAGCCGTACATCCGGATCGTGCCGCAGCCCGACAGCCAGAAGGCCGGAGTCTCCTAGGCAGCCGCTCCCTGGGCGCGCCTGCGGGCGCGCCCAGGCGGCGCCGCCCCGATGCGGCTCTACAACTCCGAGGTCTCAGGGAACTGCTACAAGGTGCGGCTGCTCGCCGCCCAGCTCGGCGTCCCGCTCGAGCTCGTCGAGCTCGATGTCGTCGACCGGACGGACCGTGCCGACGTCCTGGGCGGGCTGAATCCCTCGCTGCGCGTGCCCACGCTCGTGCTCGACGACGGCCGGGCGCTCGGCGAGTCCGGCGCGATCCTCCTGTACCTCGCGGACGGAACGGAGCTGGTCCCCGCCGACCGCTACGAGCGGGCGCAGATGCTCCAGTGGATGTTCTTCGAGCAGTACGACCTCGAGCCGAGCATCGCCGTCGCGCGCTTCTGGGTGAGCATCTCCGGAACGCCCGAGCGTTGGGCCGGGCAGCTTCCGGACAAGCAGGAGGCCGGGAACCGCACGCTCGCGGCGATGGAGCGCCACCTCGACGGACGGTCGTTCCTCGTGGGCGAGCGGTACACGCTCGCCGACATCGCGCTCTACGGCTACACGCACGTCGCGGACGAGGGCGGATTCGACCTGGGCCGGTATCCCGCGCTGCGCCGGTGGCTCGAGCGCGTGCGGTCGCAGCCCGGCCACGTGACGATCGACGGCCGGCAGCCGTGACGGGCGCAGTGCCCGGACCGTTCCGGCTCACGATCCGGCGCCGCGTTGCCGAGCTGGACGACGTGGTCGACCGGCTCGCGCGCATCGCTGATTCGCTGCGGTCGGCAGGCGTGCGCGCGTACACCGTGTCGCGCTCGGCGGACGATCCCAGCGAGACGGAGGTTGCGCTCTACTTCGCCGACCGCGACCGGGCGGAGGCGATGGCCGGCCGGCTGGACTCGCCCGAGAGCAGGGAGCGGGCGCTGCTCGCCGGCGCGATGGAGCTCGGCGCGATGTGGCTGACCGAGACGGTGGCCGCCGCCGAGCTCGGCTGACGGCGGCCGGTGGCGTGGCGGGTGCTCACGCGGGCGCACGCCGCCTGCGGATGGCGACGCCCGTGAGCGTCTCCCGCACGACACGCTCGGCGACGAGTGCCGTGACGTCGGCTGAGCCGACGGCCGTGGGCGCGACCTCGACGACGTCGGAGCCGACCAGGTCGACGCTGGAGGCGACGGTGCGGCAGGCCCAGAGCAGGTCGGTCGGGGTGAGGCCGCCAGGCTCCGGAGTGCCGGTTCCGGGAGCGAACGCCGGGTCGAGCACGTCCACGTCGACGGTCAGCAGCACCGGCCCGTCGCCGACGATCGACATCGCCTGCTCGACGACGTCCCGGATGCCGCGGTCGCGCACGTCATGGGCGAACAGCGACGTGATCCCGCGCTCGCGCTGCCATGCGAACTCCGCCTCGCCCGGCCAGTAGCCGCGCAGGCCGATCTGCACGTAGCGCCGGGGATCGACGTGCCCGTCCTCCACCAGCCAGTACATCGGCGTGCCGTGCGAGCGCTTCGCCCCCCAGAGGTGCGTGCCCGTATCCGTGTGGGTGTCGAAGTGGATCAGGCCGATCGGGCCGTGCGCCGCCGCAAGCGCCTCGGCCTCGGGCTGCGTGATCGAGTGGTCGCCGCCGAGCACGACGGAGAACGTCCCCGTCCCGGCGATCTCGGCAACGAGGGCCGCGATGGCGGCGTGCGAGGCCTCGGGATCGGCGGGGATGATCGCCGCATCGCCGTAGTCGACGACGCGCAGCACGTCGAACGCGTCGACGCCCGCCTCGAGGTGGATCCCGTGTGGCGCACTCGCTGCGCGGATGGCGCGCGGGCCGAAGCGGGTGCCGGGACGGTCCGAGACCAGCTCGTCCATCGGCGCCCCGATGATGGCGACGTCGACTGCGGCCAGGTCTGCGACGTCCTCGGTGTAGGGCAGGCCACCGTAGGTGAGCAGGCCCGCGTAGTCGGGCTTGCCGTCGGCGTAGGCGGCCCATCGCCGCTGCGGGTCGATCATTCGGTGCTCCTTGCCCTCGGGGGCGACCATTCTGACGGCTGCGCCACGCCTGCGCTGGGCGAGCGAATAACCACCCCGCGCGCGTCAATACCGCAAAACGGGAACCCGCCCGCGGTGTCAAACGCCTGACCCCGCGCGTGTGACGCCTGTGAGACGGCTCCGGCGCACTCGGCGGGATGGTTGGGCCGACCCCATTCATTGGAGTCAAACCCCGCCGGGGTCGGGCGGATGCGAACCGTTGCGGAGCCGTGAGCGACTGCCACGTCCGCGTGCGTGGTTACAGTCGAATCCGTGTGCGGTCGCTTCACCAACGGCGCCGATCCCGACGCCATCATCAAGGCCTACTCGCTCGATCTGCCGATCGATCACCGGCCGCGGTTCAACATCGCACCCGGCCAGGACATGCTCGGCGTCCGGCGCGCCGGCGACGGCGCCGACGAGGCCGCCGTCCTGCGCTTCGGCCTGATCCCGGCCTGGGCGAAGGATCGGAGGATCGCCTACACGATGATCAACGCGCGGGCAGAGACGCTGGCGGAGCGCCCCGCCTACCGATCGCTGCTTCGCGCCGGCCGCTGCCTGATCCTGGCCGACGGCTTCTACGAGTGGCGTGTCATGCCGGACGGTACGAAGCAGCCGGTGCGGTTCTCCCTCACCGACCGCGAGGTGTTCGCCTTCGCCGGGCTGTGGACCTGCTGGCGCGACCGCGAATCCGGTGAGACGATCGAGAGCGCGGCCATCATCACGACACCACCGAACCCGCTCGTTGCTCCCATCCACGACCGGATGCCCGCCATTCTCGGCGACCAGGCCGAGGAGGACTGGCTCGACCCGGATGTCAGCCCCGGCCACGCGGTCTCGCTGCTTCGCTCCTATCCGGCCGAACTGATGACCGCGGCGCTGGCGTCGCCGGCCGTCAACAGCGCCCGCAACGACTCGCCGGCGCTGCTCGTCGCCTGACGCGTATCGTGGAACCGGCGCGGCCCCCGCGCACGTCCCGCGCGCCGGCGATGAGTTCGGGCGCGCTCGCCGGTCAACACCTCACAATCCCGCAACCGAGGAGCGCCGTCGATGCCATCGAGAGTCATGCTACTGGTCGGAACACGGAAGGGCTGCTTCGTGCTCGAGAGCGACGCCGACCGCCGGGACTGGGACGTGCGGGGGCCCTACTGCGACGGCTGGCCGGTGTACCGGGCCACCTACGACCCCGGTACCGGGACGATCTACGCGGCCGCCGCGAGCGAGTGGCACGGGGCGGGCGTCTGGCGCAGCGCCGACATGGGCGCGACCTGGCAGCTCTCGAGCGAGGGGCTGACCTATGGCGACGGCGGCGAGCTGCGCCTGTCCAAGATCTCGGGTCTGACAGCCTCGCACGGCCGCCTGCTCGCGGGCGCAGAGGCGGCGGGCCTGTTCGAGAGCCGCGACGGCGGCGTGACCTGGTCGCTGCTCTCGACGCTCGAGGACCAGCCCGGCCGCGCGATCTGGAACATCCCCTCCAACCAGCCACCGGGGCATCTCGGCATGCCGGCGATCCTGGCCGACCCGGAAAGCCGCGACCATTACTGGATCATCATCCAGGGCATCGGCATCTTCGAGACGACCGACAACGGCACGACGTGGACGCCACGGAACCAGGGGCTCCGAGCGGCCTGGCCGCGGGAGTTCGACGAGGTCGGATTCTGCGTGCACAAGCTGGTCATGTCGCCCGCGGACCACTCGCGGATGTACCAGCAGAACCACTGCGGCATGCACCGAAGCGACGACGGCGGCCTGTCGTGGAATGAGATCACCGAGGGCCTGCCCACGGACTTCGGCTTCGCCGCGGCGGCCCACCCGCACGACCGCGACAGCTTCTACGTGATCCCGCTCGACCCGGGGCACGGCCGCATGATGCCGGACGGCCACGCGGCCGTCTGGAGGACGAGCGATGGAGGCTCGTCCTGGCGGCCGCTCGACCGCGGCCTTCCCCACGCCAACGCGCACGTCGGCGTGCTTCGCGAGGGCATGGCGGTCGACGACCTCGACGTCCCCGGCCTGTACTTCGGCACGAGCACCGGTCAGGTGTTCGCAAGCGGGGACGAGGGCGACACGTGGAGCGAGATCGCGAGCTACCTGCCCGCCATCGCGTCGGTCGACGTGGCGGTGGTGGAGTAGCGATGGCCACGGTGCACCTGCCCGCGACCCTGCCCTCCATGTACACCGACCTGCCCCGCACGGTGGACGTCGACGCGTCCACCGTGGACGAGGCGATCAGTCGCCTCGAGACGCGCTGGCCGGGCCTCCGAGACCGCCTGTGCGAGTCGGGCCCGGCGCTGCGGCCGCACATCAACGTGTACGTCGACCGCGAGCGGGCCGCCCTCGACACGCCGATCGGCGACACGACCCGGGTCGACGTGATCGCCGCGATCAGCGGAGGCTGACCCAGACGCACACGCGGGGCGGGGAGCGACGCCCCGCCCCGCGCTCTGCCGGCTAGAAGGAGCCGCCGGCGATCAGCGTTCCACCGAGCGTGCGGACGCGCACGGTGGAGCCGCTGCGGATGGTCGGGACGGACTGCCCGCGCTCCGTGCTGCGCTGGACGTTGATCGCGCCCAGGCTGCTGACGTTCGGGCTTGCCAGCTTGTTCCCGTTGACGAACACGTTGACGTGCTTGCCGGCGAGCACCTTGATGTGCTGGACCTCGATCTCGAGCTCGCGCTTCGAGCCGTCCACCTTGTACTTCGCGGATCCGGTCGCGTTGGGGAACGACGCGCTCCCCTTCAGCGAGATGCTGCGGACGGTGCCGCCGCCGCTGGCCGACGCGGCCGGCGCGAGCGACGCCGCGACCGCCAGACAGGCGATCAGGGCTGAGATGATGGTGATGCGACGCATGGTGTGCCTCCTCGTGGGGCGTTGATGACAGGGGCACCCTCGCCGCCCTCCGGTCGGCGCCGCAACGAGACCTTGGTCCTAGGACCGTGGCGCCACGGCTCCGTCGCAGGCATGCTGACCGCATGCAATCGCGCGGCGGCATCCTCGGTCCTGTCGGCGTCTTCGCCCTCTCGGGCCTGGCCGTGCTCGTGCTCGTCGCCGTCGCCGGTGCGCTGGCGCTGCGCAACCTCGCGCACGAGGAGGCGATCCGCGACGCGCGCACGCTGACGACGCTGACCGGGCGCGGCATCGTCGAGCCGGCCCTGACCACCGGCGTCGTGCGCGGCGACCGGGCCGCCATCGGACGGCTCGACCACACGATCCGCACCCGCGTGAAGACCAGCGCAGTCGCGCGCATCAAGATCTGGAACGCGGAGGGCAAGATCCTCTACTCGGACGAGCCGCGCCTGATCGGGCGAACGTTCCCGCTCGGCGAAGACGAGCGTCGGGCGCTTCGAAGCGAGACGACGGCGACCGACGCGACCAGCCTGAACTCGCCGGAGAACGCCTACGATCGCAAGCTGGGCTCGCTGACGTCGGTGTACCTCGGGCTTCGCGCGCAGGACGGGACCCCCGTGCTCTACGAGGAGTACCTGCGCTCGAGCGCGATCGCCGGCGACAGCCGCGGCGTCGCCCGCCTGTTCGCTCCGGTCGGCATCGTCGCCCTGCTGGTGCTTGCACTGCTCCAGCTGCCGCTCGCCTGGCGCATGGCGCGGCGGATCCGCAGCGCGCAGCGCGACCGAGAGCTGTTCCTCCAGCGCGCCGTCGACGCATCGTCGACCGAGCGGCGCGCGATCGCCGCCGGGCTCCACGACGGCGTCGTGCAGGAGCTGGCCGGACATTCCTTCCGCATGGCGGCCGCGCTCGAGGGGCACCGACCCGAGGCCGAGCTGCGCGAGGCGCTCGACGACGCCGCCTCCGGCACGCGAAACGCGATCCGACAGCTGCGCTCCCTGCTGCTCGAGATCTATCCGCCTGCGCTGGAGGAGCAGGGGCTGGCGGCGGCACTGCCCGACCTGGCGGCGCCGCTGACGGCACGGGGCGTCGACGTGTCCGTGGACATCGACCCCGGCCTGCGGCTCCCCACGGGAGTCGAGCAGCTGGTGTTCCGCACGGCGCAGGAGGCGCTGCGCAACGCCGGGTCGCACGCCGCCGCCGGCCACGTGGGCGTCGAGGTGCACAGCGCCGACGGCCACGTCACGCTGCGTGTCCGCGACGACGGCCGCGGCTTCGACCCGGCGCACCTCGCCGCGCTCCGCGGCGAGGGCCACTTCGGTCTCTCGATGCTGAGCGAGCTGTCCGACTCGGCGGGAGGCGAGCTGCGCGTGACCTCGGAGCCAGGACGGGGCACGCTGGTCGAGCTCGAGGTGCCGGTGCGGTGATACGCGTCCTCGTCGTCGACGACCACACCATCGTGCGCGACGGGCTCGTGCAGCTGCTTGCATCGGACCCCGGGATCGACGTCGTCGGATCCGCCGGCGACGGCCAGGCCGCCGTCCGACTTGCGGCCGAGGCAGAGCCGGACGTCGTGCTCATGGACCTCTCGATGCCGGGCATGGGCGGGATCGAGGCGACGCGGCTGATCGGCGAGGGCGGATCGTCCGCCCAGGTGCTCGTCCTGACCTCGTTCCTGGACCGCGACCGGGTGGTCGAGGCCCTGGAGGCGGGCGCGATCGGCTACCTGCTGAAGGATGCCGAGCCGGCCGAGCTGATCCGGGCGATCCACGCGGCCGCCCGCGGCGAGTCGCCGCTGGATCCACGCGCCGCGCGGACGATGCTCTCCGCGCAGCGCACCGCCGGCCCGCTGGAGGCGCTGACCGACCGCGAGCGCGAGGTGCTGTCGCTCGTCGCCGACGGCCTGCCGAACAAGCAGATCGGCCGCCGCCTGGGGATCAGCGAGAAGACGGTGAAAGCCCACCTGACCAGCGCGTTTCGCACGATCGGCGTCGACGACCGGGTACAGGCCGGCCTGTGGGCGCGGCGGCAGGGGCTGTGACTCAGGGCTTGCGCGCGCGGCTCGGCGCAACCCGCGCGGGCTCGTTCGGCATCTTCGGATAGACCGGAGGCCACGGCGCGTCCATGAGCCCGGACGCCATGTCGCGCCGGTGCAGCTCGAGCAGCGGCTCCAGGCGCTGCGGCGACCGCTCCGACGCGGCCCACGGATCCCCCGACGCCTGCACGCGGCCCGGCACAGTCGCGATCGTGAAGGCGTCCGGGTCGACCGACTCGAGCTCGTCCCAGGCGAACGGCGTGGACACCTGCGCCCCGACCCGCGGCCGGACGGTCCACGCCCCGAGCACCGTCTTGTGCGGCGCGTTCTGGTTGAAGTCGACGAACACCCTGCGCCCGCGCTCCTCCTTCCACCATGCCGCTGTGACGAGGTCCGGGCGCCGGCGCTCGAGCTCGCGGGCCAGGGCCACGGCCGCCTGCCGTACCACGATCGAGTCCTGCTCCGCCGTCAGCTCGAGGTAGACGTGGATGCCGCTTCTGCCGGTGGTCTTCGGAACGCCCTCGAGACCGAGCTCCGAGAGCAGTGCGCGCGTCTCGACCGCGGCCTCCTTGACCATCTCGAGCGTCACGCCGGGCGACGGGTCGAGGTCGATGCGCAGCTGGTCGGCGTGCTCGGGGTCGGCGGCGCGGTACGGCCAGACGTGCAGCCCGATGCAGCCGAGGTTGACCGCCCAGACGATGTGCGCGACGTCCGCTGCAACCAGCGCCTCCGAGGGCGTGCCGTTCGGCGTCTGCACGGTGGTCGTCTGAAGCCACTCCGGCGCGTTCTTCGGGACGCGCTTCTGGAAGAACGAGGAGCCGCCGGCGCCGTCGGGATACCGCTCCATCAGGACCGGGCGGCCGCCGAGGGCCCGCATCAGCGGCTCCTCCACGGCGACGTAGTAGCGAGCGAGATCGAGTTTGGTCTCGCCGCGTTCCGGAAAGAAGGTCTTCGCGGGGCTGGAGAGGACGAGCGTCCGTCCGGCTGCCTCGATCTCCGCTGCGTCCCCCTTCGCCATTGCGCACCCGATGATACGCGGGCCGATGTGCGAGGCTGGGCCATGCATCCCGATCTCGATCGCGTGGTGCGGCGAAACACCCGGCTGCTCTCGGCCGTCAACGCGGTCAACTCGGTCGTGCTGCAGCTGGCCGCCGCGGTGTCATCCCTGACGTTCGTGCTGGTGACCGGCCATCACGGCCTGCTCGGGCTCGGCCCGGCCATCTTCCTGACGTCGTCGGGGCTGACGGCTGTCGTCGCCGGCCGCTCGATGGACCGCTTCGGCCGCCGGCCGGTGCTCGCGGCCGGATTCGTCACGCTGTCGGCGGGCTGTGCGCTGAACGCGCTCGCGGCGAGCACGCGGTCGGTGCCGGCCCTGCTGCTGGGATTCGTCCTGATCGGGACCGGCATGGCGACGTCGCTGCTGATCCGCACCGCCGCCGGCGACATGTACCAGCCGGAGAGCCGAGCACGCGGGATCTCCTACGTGCTGTTCGGCTCCGTGTTCGGCGCGGTGCTCGGGCCGGCGGTGTTCAGCCCGATGTTCGCCGGCCGGGAGGTCAGCGCGAGCGTCCTCACCGTGCCATGGCTGGCCGCCTCGGGGGTGTCGCTGCTGGCGCTGGGGGTGGTCCAGCTGGTGCGGCCGGATCCGCGCGAGATCGGCACGCTGCTCGGAGGGCGACGCGGCGACGCGCCCGCCGCACCGGCCGCGCCGCTCGGCGAGATCCTGCGACGGCCGGGCGTGCTGCCGGCGCTGGCCGCCGGTCTGGCGAGCTTTGCCGTGATGGTGTCGGTGATGAACCTCACCGGCTACGTCGTCGTCGAGATGCACCACCACAGCCAGGATTCCGTCTTCCCCATCATCGGTGCGCACGTGCTGGGGATGTACGCGCTCGTGCTCGTCGTCGGCGGCCTGATCGACCGGATCGGACGCGCGCCGGCGCTCTCCGGCGGGCTCGCCGTGATGGCGGCGTGCGCGCTCTCGCTGCAGTGGGTGAGCGGCGTGCCGGCCACCGCCGCGCTGCTGTTCGGGCTCGGCATCGGCTGGAACGTCTCGTTCGTCGCGGCGACGGCTCAGATGGCCGATCTGACGAGCGCCGTCGAGCGGGGAACGCTGCTCGGGTTCAACGATCTGGTGGCCGCGCTGCTCGGCGCCGCGATGGCGCTGATCGGCGGCTACGGGCTCGAGACGTCCGGAGTCGGCGCGCTCGCGGTCGGCGCGGCGCTGATCGCGCTGTCTCCGGTGGCGTGGATCCTGTGGCTGCAGCCGCCGCGCGAGGTCACGCTCGAGCGCTAGGGGTGGAGCTTCTCGCCGCGCGCCAGCATCTCGACGAACGTGTCGATCCGGCGGGCGCGCGTCTCCGGCCGCTTGGCCGTCTCGATACGGTGCAGCACGGAGTAGCGGTTGCGGCTGTCGAGCGTCTCGAAGAATGCCTTTGCCTCCGGGCGAAGGGCAAACGCCGCGGCGAGGTCCCGGGGCACCCGCGCGGCGCTCTGCGCGTCGTAGGCGCGTTCCCAGCGGCCGTCGGCCCGCGCCCGCTCCACCTCGCGAAGGCCGCCGGGGAACATGCGCCCCTCCTCGATCAGGCGCTCGGCGGCGGCGCGGTTCACCTTCGACCATGTGCTCCGCGCCGAGCGCGGGCCGAACCGCTGCAGCCACCACCGCTCGTCGAGACGCCGGCGCTGACCGTCGATCCAGCCATGCCGCAACGCCTGCTCGAGCGCCTCGGGGTGCGTCACCGAGGCGATCCCGCTTCCCGCCCGGGCAAACTTCACCCACAGCCCCGGCGACTCGGCCGCGTGCCGCTCCAGCCAGCCGCTCCACTCGGCGGCCGACGTGAACGTCATCACCGGCAGCCCGCGAAGCGCCTCCTCCGCAGACATCAGGCGCGGACGCGGTCGTTGTCCGGATCGACGAGGACGTCGGCCGCCAGCTCGGCCGCAACCGGCCGGCCCAGGACCTCGACCTCGATCGCCGCGCTCTCGTCGATGCCCGAGGGCAGGTAGGCGTACACCACGTTGCGCCGCACGGTGTGCCCGTATGCCGCGCTGCGAACGCGCCCGGCCGTCGAGCCGTCGAGCAGCACCGCCTCCCCGCCGTACAGCGCCTGGTAGTCCTCCCCGCCGACCAGCAGCGTGCGGATCCTCGTCTGCGGCTGCTCGTGCCCGGCCAGCGCCTCGCGCCCGACGAAATCCTTCTCCCCCGAGACGCAGAAGCCGAGGCCGGCCGCGTACGGCGTGTCGCCCGCCGTCAGGTCGCTGCCCATGTAGCGGTAGCCCTTTTCGATCCGCAGCGTGTCGAGCGCCCGGTACCCCGCGACGCGCAGCCCGTGCTCCGCCCCGGCCTCGGCCAGCCGGTCCCAGACCTGCACGGCGTCGGCCCGGTCCGCGTACAGCTCGAACCCCAGCTCGCCCACGTAGGTGATCCGCTGCGCCAGCACCGGCGCGCCGATGCGGATCTCGCGCGCCGCCCGGAACGGGATCGCCTCGCCGGAGACGTCGTCATCCGTGCACGCCGCGACCACGTCGCGCGCGCGCGGCCCCCAGATCCCGACGACCGCCAGCTGCTCGGTCACCTCACGGATCGCGAGGTCGCCGTCCTCCGCCCTGCGGTGCAGCTCCAGCCACCCCATGTCCGACTCGACCACGCCGGCGCCGGTGATCACCCGGAACCGCTGCTCGGCCAGCCGGGTGACGGTCACGTCCGCAACGATCCCTCCGCGCAGGTTGAGGAACTGCGTGTAGACCACGCGCCCGGCCGGCCGGTCGATGCGGTTGTCGCACACCCGCTCCAGCAGCGGCAGGGCGCCCGGCCCCTCCAGCTCGATCTTCCCGAACGACGTCATGTCGATCAGCGCGACGCGCTCGCGCACGGCCCGATGCTCGTCAGCGACCGCGTCGAACCAGGGCGGCGACGTCCAGCCGTATCCGCGCTGATCGGCCCCGGCGCGCCGCCACGGCCGGCCGGGCCGCAGGTGGTCGGCCCGCTCCCAGCCGTTCTTGACGCCGAACACGGCCCCGGCATCCTGCAGGCGCCCGTGCAGCGGGCTGAGCCTGTTCGGGCGCCCCCACTCGTCGTGGTCGTCCGGGTAGCGCAGCCGGTAGTAGTAGCGGTAGACCTCGCGGCCGGCGGCGTCGACCTGGCCGGGTCGCCGGTACGCATCCCCAAACCGCCACGCCCGCATCCCGTGCGTGTCAAGCTCGGCCTCGCCGGCCGTCATCCACTCGGCGATCGACTTGCCGATGCCCCCGGCCCCACCGAACCCGTTCAGGGACAGGCCGGCCGCCATCCAGTAGCCGCGGACACCGGGCATGGGGCCGAGCAACGGGTTGCCATCGGGCGTCATCGCGTCGGGATGGCACTCGAGCGTCACCATGCCGGCGTCCTCGAGGAACGGGAACCGCCGGGCCGCGCCGCTCCACAGCTGCGCGAACCGCTGCTCGTCGGCGGGCAGGTTCGCCCCCGCGTGATCCCACGGCGCGCCGTCCTGCCACCGGGACACCGGGTTGGGCTCGTACCCGCCGAACAGCACGCCGCCGGCCTCGGACCGTCCGTAGACCAGGTTGTCGGTGTCGCGGAAGCACGGCATGTCGCGCGGCAGCTCGTGCCCCTCGACCGCGGCCAGCGCGATGTGCTGGTGGTCCACGGGCACCGACGGCGTGAAGGCGCCGACCATCGCAGAGACCTGCGGCGCCCAGAGTCCGCACGCGTTCACCACGTGGTCGGCCTCGATCCGGCCGCCGGCCGTGACGACCGCGCGCACGCTTCGCCGCTCGTCCAGCTCGATTCCGGTGACGAGCGTGTGCAGCGCGATGCGGACGCCGAGCTCGCGGGCCGCGTCGGCGAGCGCGTGCGTGGCGGTGTGCGGGTCGACGCAGCCGTCGGCGTCGACCCAGATCGCGCCGCAGAGGTGGTCTCCACTCGCCTCCGGCATCCGCTCGAGCGCCTCCGCCGGAGACAGCACGTGGACGTCGAGACCGATGCCGCGCGCCCGGCTCGCACCGCGCTCCAGCTCGACCAGGCTCTCGGGCGAGGCGGCGATCCGCAGGCTGCCGAGCCGGTCGAACACGCCCAGCCGCTCGTACAGCTCCACGCTGTAGCGCCGGAACCGCATCATCGTCGGGGACGGGTTGAACTGCGTGACCAGGCCGGCGGCGTGGCACGTCGAGCCGCTGGTCAGCTGTGCCTTCTCCACGAGCAGCACGTCCCGCCATCCCGCCTGCGCGAGGTGGTAGGCCACGCTGCAGCCTGTGACTCCGCCGCCGATGACGACGACCTGTGCTCGGTCGGGACTGGTCTGGACCACGGGTGCGCGGCTGACTATAGTGGCGCGATGCCGGTGGAAGACGCCATCGACGCGCTCGTCGACGTGGTGCCCGAGCTGCGCGGCGAGCGCACGGTGTCCGAGCTGGCGGGAGGCCTCACGAACACGAACTACAAGGTCGAGACGGCCGCCGGCGCGTTCGTCGTGCGCATCTCGGCCAAGGACGCCGGCCTGCTGGCCATCGATCGCGAGAACGAGTACCAGAACACCGTCGCCGCCGCTGACGCCGGTGTCGGCGCCCGGGTTGTGGGATACGTTCCCGAGCGCTCGCTGATGGTGCTGGAGTTCATCGAGGGCCGGCCGCAGAGCGCGGAGGACCTGCGCAGCGGAGACAAGGTCGACATGATCGCGCAGGCCTGCAGGCGGCTCCACGGCGCCCGCCGGTTTCGCGACGACTTCAACATGTTCGACATCCAGCGCCGGTACCTGACGCTGGTGCAGGAGCGCGGCTTCCGGCTGCCGGAGCGGTACCTTGAGTTCGAGCCCGCCGTGCGAGACATCGAGCGGGCAATGGCTGTGCGGGACGACGGCACCGTGCCGTGCAACAACGACCTGCTGGCCGAGAACTTCATCGACGTGGGCGGGGAGTTCCGTCTGATCGACTACGAGTACTCGGGCAACAACGACGCCTGCTTCGAGCTTGGAAACGTCTGGAGCGAGTCGAACCTGTCGCTCGACCAGCTCGAGCAGCTGGTCACCGCGTACTACGGCCGGCCGCTCCGCAACAAGGTTGCGCGGGCGCGGCTGTGGGGGCTGATGTCGAAGTACGGCTGGACGCTGTGGGCGTCGATCCAGGACGGCGTGTCGGACATCGACTTCGACTTCTGGGAATGGGGCATGGAGAAGTACCGGCGGGCAACCGCCGAGTTCGACGGCCCCGACTTCCCGCAGCTGCTGGAGGATGTCACCCGGCCGGACTGAGCACGACGCTCACCATCGTCACAGCGCCGCCATGCGGCGGCGGGCGACCTGCTCCACCTGCTCACCGAACGACGGCGACGACTGGACGAGCCAGTTGACCAGTTCCCAGTCGAGCACCGCCATGCGCGACGGCGCCCGCGCCACCACGGTCGCCGCGCGCGTGCGCCCGAAGCTCGCGCCCCAGTCGAGCGCAGCCATCTCACCGAAGAACTCGCCCGGCCCGAGCGTCGCCAGCTCGCGCTCGCCGTCGAGGACGCGCACCTCGCCGGACAGCAGGACGAACAGGTCGCGCCCCGCCTGCCACTGGCCGATCACCACCTCGTCCGGCCCCGCTCGTCGTTCCCGCACGCGCGAGAGCAGCTGCCGCACCTGGTCGTCTCCGAGCGCGGCGAACAGCGGCAGGGCCCGCAGCATCTCCGCGTCCAGCGGCCGGCCGGCCAGCCATCCTGCGTCGAGCGCCGCGTCGCGTTCGAGCGGCGCCGATGCCGGCGCTCCCGGGTCGACGGGAGCACGTGCAACCAGGTCGAGTGCCAGGTCGACGATCTCCTTCGTGGTCGAATGGTTCAGGACGCACAGCCGAAGCGCAAGCCGCCCGCGCACCTGTCCCGTCGACAGGAAGACGCGGCCGTCGGCGGTCGTCGCCGCCGCCAGCTCCGCGGTGATCCGGTCGATCGCCGCCTCGTCGTCGACCCCCGGCGTGCGGCGCCGGAACGTGACGACGCCCAGCGACGCCGGCGTGACCAGCTCGAGCTCCGGTTCTGCCTCGATCCGCTGCTCGGCATGCTCGGCGAGGTCGAGGCAGCGATCGATCGCCTCCCTGAACGCGGCCAGCCCGAAGTAGCGCACCGAGATCCACAGCTTGAGCGCCCTGCTCGTGCGCGTGAGCTGCAGACCCAGGTCCGAGAAGTTGACCTCGTGCGCCTCCGCCTGAACATCGTCCAGGTAGTCATGTGAGATCTCGAACGCCCGCCGCAGCAGGCGGCCGTCGCGGACGAGCAGGGCGCCCATCTCGACGGGCTGGTAGAACCACTTGTGCGGGTCCAGGGTGATCGAGTCGGCCAGCTCCATACCCGCCAGCGCCTCGCGACCTCGCTCCGTGAGGCATGCGAAGGCACCGTACGCTCCGTCCACGTGCAGCCACAACCCATGCTCGGCGCAGAGCGCGGCGAGCTCGGTGAAGGGATCGACCGCCGCAACGGTGGTGCTGCCCGCGTTGGCGACGACGATCAGGGGCCGCAGCCCGGCCGCCAGATCCGTTTCCACGGCTCCACGCAGCGCATCGCACCGCATGCGCCCCGCGGCGTCGCTTGCGACGATGCGCACGCGGTCCGACCGGAAGCCGAGCGCGCGGGCGCCCTTGGCGAGCGACACGTGCGCCTGGTCGCTGAGATAGACGACGGCATCGGGCGTCATCGAGCCGACCAGCGATTCCCGCGCGCACGCCAGAGCCGTCAGGTTCGCCGCCGAGCCACCCGACACCAGCACGCCGCCGGCGGTCTGGGGATACCCGACCCATGTGCGGATCCAGTCCAGCACCACCAGCTCGAGAGCCGCCGGGCCGGAGGCCCCCAGCCACCAGCACGTGTCCAGATTGAGCGCACTGGCGATCAGGTCGCCGAGCGCGCCGGGCCACGTCCCCTCACCCGGGATGAACGCCAGATAGCCGGGATGGCTGATACGCGCGACGTAGGGCAGCACCTCGCGTTCCAGGTCGGCCAGGATGTCGTCGTACCCGGCCGGCCTTTCGGGCGGGTCGATGGAGATGGCCTCACGCAGCCGCGCCGGGTCGGCCGACCGCACCACCGGCCCCGGATCGCCGGTCAGGCGATCCACGAGCATGTCGATGGTGCGGTAGCCGATCCGGCGCATCGTCTCGGCGTCGACGGAGAGCGGCGAACGGTCCTGTCGATCCATGGCGCGGAACTGTACGTGCCGTCACGAACCCTGTCCATGGCTCCCGGCCGGTGAGCCGCTAGTAGCCGTAGCCGCCACCTCCGCTGGGCGCGGCGGACGAGCCCGACACCGTGGCCGCCTGCCAGACGCCGACGTCGCGGAACCCGTTGCCGGCAGCCTGGCCGGGCCGGGCATCCTGCGCGAAGGTGTACAGCGGCAGGCCGCGGTAGGTGACCTGCCGACCGCCGTCGGGGCGGGCGATGGTGCCGAGCGACGACACGCCCGCGCCGCTGACCGATCCATGGGCCATCAGCGGGTGCCAGACCGATGTGCAGGTCGCGCCGCTACCCGGGATCATCGAGCTGCTCGTGCAGATGAACCGCCCGTTGCGCTCAGCCGAAAGGGTGTACAGCGTGTGTCCCTTGGCGTTGACGAGCACCGTCGTCCCGAGGCTCGCGCTCTGCCGCGTGGCGACGGTCGGCGCCGCCGATCCACCGCTGCTCGCCGACGATCCGCACGCCGCCGCGCCGAACAGCACTGCGGCCGCCAGCATCGCGGTGCCTCCGATTCTCCACCTGTGAATGTCCATCATGTCCTCCGTTGTCGGTGTACCGAGGGATACGGCCGCTGGGGACGACGGTTTGTGACGCGCGCCTCAATCCGGCGGCGCCCCGCGCGCGTACGCGGCTCCCGCTCTCGGCGAACTCCCAGCCGGCTGTCAGCGGCGCGCAAGCGCTCGCCTCGATGCTCCGGCCATGGCCTCGGAACGAGGCGAAACCGCAAGGCAGGAGGACCGAATGCAGACAGCACGCCTGAGATCCTGGGTCGTGACCGGCGCGGTCGCGGCCGGCGCGGCGCTCGGCGCCGCAGGCATCGCGAGCGCAGCGAGCGGCGGGTCGTCGGGATCCACATCGCCGGCGCAGCGACGCCCGCCGATGGTCGATCCCGCTCAGCTCGCGCACGGGCCCGGCGAGACGCTGCTCACCGGGACGACCGCGTCCAGGGTGACGGCGGCGGCGTTGAAGGCGGTCCCCGGAGCGACGGTGATCCGCGTCGAGACCGACTCGTCCGGGGCGGCGTACGAGGCGCACCTGCGCAAGGCCGACGGCTCGTACGTCACCGCCGAGATGGACAGCTCGTTCGCCGTGAGGGCGACCGAGGCCGGGTTCGGGGGCGGCCTCGGCGGCCCGCCGGGTGCCCCTCCGGCACAGTAGGCCGGCGCAGCACGGCGGCCGGGCGCTCCCCTCGCCCGGCCGCCGCGGTCATGCCTCGGTGGCCGGGGCGGGCGGCGGCTCGTGGGGAAGCTCGACCGTGAAGATCACCCCGCCGCCGGAGCGGTTGGCCGCCTGGACGCGTCCTCCGTGCGCGCGAACGATCCCGTCGACGATCGACAGGCCGAGTCCCGAGCCGCCACTGGCGCGCGCGCGGGACGGGTCGGCCCGCACGAACCGCTCGAACACCTGGTCGACGAGCTCGGGCGGTATGCCCGGCCCCTCGTCCGCAACCGATACCGCCACACCGTCGCCCTCGGCCTCCACACGGACATCGATGCGCGTACCGGGGGGCGTGTGTGCCCGCGCGTTGGCGAGGATGTTGGCGAACGCCTGTCGCAGCCGGGAGCCGTCCCCAACGACGGGCTCGGTCGCGCCGCGGTCGAACGCGACCGGCCAGTCCGGGTGCAGCAGGCGGTGGTCGTCAACCAGCTCCCCGACGAGGAGGCCGACGTCGACCGGCTCCCGCAGAAGCGGGCGTCCCTCGTCGAGGTTCGCGAGCGTCAGCAGGTCGTCGACCAGCACGCCCATGCGCCGTGCCTCCGCCTCGATCCGTGTCATGGCGAGCGCCAGATCGGCCGGCCGCTCGGCGGCGCCGCGACGGAACAGCTCGGCGAACCCGCGGACCGACGTCAGCGGTGTCCTCAGCTCGTGCGAGGCGTCCGCGACGAACCGGCGCAGCCGCTGCTCCGAGCGGCGGCGTTCCTCGAACGCCAGCTCGATCTGGGCGAGCATCTCGTTCAGCGATAGCGCCAGACTCCCCGTCTCGGTGCGCGGATCACCGTCCTCCACCCGGCGCGACAGATCCCCGCCGGCGATCGCCGCGGCGGTCTGCTCGATGCGCCCGAGCGGGGCCAGCTCCCGGCGGACGAGCAGGTAGGCGAGCACGGCGAGCGCCGCTAGCACCGCCAGGCCGACCAGTGCCTCGAGCACGGTCAGCCGGTTGACCGTCGAGTTCAGGTCCGACAGCGGGATCGCCATGACCAGGCGAGCGGTTGCCGGCAGGTCGGGGTCGGGATCGCCGGGTGTCCGGGAGATCGCAACGACGTCGAAGCGGTAGCCCTGCTCCGTCGAGCGGCCATACGGAGCCTTCGCGGCGAGCCGGCTGAGCCACCCCGGCGGACTCGTCCCCGGTGCGAAATAGACGCTGGCCCCGCTCGGGTAGGCGACGGCATAGCCGCGTGACGGCAGCGCACCGGTGATCAGGCCGGCCGGCGGGGGGTCGCTCTCGTCGGCGAGCCGGCTCAAGAGCGGAGCTGCGGTGGCGAACTGCTGATCCAGCCTGTCGACGAGGAAGCGCTCGAGCTCGTAGCGCGTCGCGATGCCCGCGACCAGCAGCCCGCACGCGACGAGCGCAACGGCGACCGCCGCCAGGCGGACACGCAGCGGCAGCGAGCCGAGCCGCCGGACGCTCATTCGCGCGGCAGCCGGATGGCGTATCCGAAGCCCCGCACCGTCTGGATCAGCGGCCGGTCGCCGGCCCGGTCGAGCTTCTTGCGCAGGTAGCTGATGTAGGTCTCGACGACGCTCGCGTCTCCGTTGAAGTCGTAGCGCCAGACGTGGTCCAGGATCTGCGCCTTGCTGACCACCCGTCCGGCGTTGATGAGCAGGTAGCGGAGCAGGTGGTACTCGGTCGGCGTCAGATCGACCAGCCGGTCGCCGCGCCGCACCTCGTGGGCGTCCTCGTCCATGACGAGGTCGGCGTACCGGAGCGCCCCGCCCGCCGCCCCGCCGTGCGTGCGCCGCAGCACGGCATGAACGCGGGCCACGAGCTCCTCGAGGCTGAACGGCTTGCCGACGTAGTCGTCCGCACCGAGCGTCAGCCCGTGCACGCGGTCTGCGGGAGCGTCGCGGGCCGTCAGGAAAAGCACCGGCATCTGGGCCGTCTCGGCCGCCAGGCGGCGGTACACCTCGAACCCGTCCCAGTCGGGCAGCATCACGTCCAGCACGACCAGGTCGGGCCGGAAGGTGCGCGCCTGCTTCACGGCGGCGCGGCCGTCGGACGCGCACCGCACGTCGAATCCCTCGTAGCGGAGCACCGTCGAGACGAGCTGCGTGATGCTGTCCTCGTCGTCGACGACGAGCACGCGAGCCGGCCTTCCCTCGATGTCGGCGCCCGCGGCCACGGGGACAGCGTACGGCGCGAAGCTGGGAAGTTCCTGTGAAGACGCGATGAGAACCGGCAGCCGCTCGCTACCGGCGGTCGAACACCACGTGCGCGGGCCCGGTCACCGTGAAGCTCGCGCCGGATTTCGCCGACCCGCCGGCGGTGCGGACGGTGATCTTGCCGGACGCTGCGGCGGCCGGCACGGTGGCCCTGATCTCGGCACCCGACACGACCGTGTACGAGGACGCCGGCGCACCTCCGAAGAGCACGCCGGTCGCGTGAAGGAACCCGCTTCCCCTGATGTCGACCACGGTGCCGGCGGGCCCGCTCGCAGGTGAGAACCCCGTGATCGCTGGAAGCACGAGGAAGTTCGACGAGCTCCGGGCAACGGTCGCACCCGCCTTCACGGTGATCCTGCCCGTGCTCGCGGACATCGGGACGGTCGCCGAGATCGACGTCGGCGAGACGACCGTGAACCTCGCGGCGCCACCGTTGAAGAGGACGGCGGTGGCAGGCCCGAGCCCGCTGCCGGCGATCGCCACCGAAGCCCCGACCCGCCCTGACGCCGGGCTGAACCCGGTCACCACGAGCGCGGTGCCGAACGCCGTCGCGCTTGTCGCCGTCCCGTCCGGCGTGGTCACGGTGACCGGCCCGGGCGCGGAGTACGCGGGCACGGTCGCGGTGATCGACGAGTACGAGTTCGCGGTGAACGTTGCGGGAACGCCTGCCACCGTCACCCCCGTCGCACCGAGCAAGGCGCTGCCGGTGATGGTCAGGGTCGCTCCAGCGGCCGCCGCCAGCGGAGAGAACCCGGTGATCCTCGGCTGCACCGCGAAGCTGCCGGCGTCGACGGCGACCCCGCCGAGCGCCGTCACGACGACCGGCCCGTCCGTCGCCCCGGACGGAACGACCGTGGTCAGCTGACCAGGCGACACGATCGTGAACGAGGCCCGCGTTCCGTTGAAGGTGACGCCGGAGATCCGATCCAGCGCGCTGCCGGTGAGCGTGACGGTCGCGCCGACGGGCGCACCGGCCGGAGACATCCCGGTGACGACCGGAGGGTCGACCACGTGCAGCGTGGCGGTCGTCATGGCGGCACCGTCGACCGCGGTGACCGCGTACGTACCGTTCGCACCCGCTCCGCACCTCGCGCCGGCGCACGTCCCGCCCTGGTCGATCGAGAGCGTGCTCTCGGCCGTGACATCGCCGAGGTCGTGACCGTCGGCGTCGAATCCCTCGACCGTGAACGGCTGCGCCCCGCCCGCGACGATGGTTGCGTCGGACGGGCTCAGCACGATCGACGCCAGCGGCCCCTTCGCCATCGTGCGGTCCTGCAGCGACGCGACGAAGCTCGGCGACACGACCTGCGTGGTTGCGGGGATGGCGTCGATCACGCTCTGCCAGTCGGTGTAACAGTAGAACTCACCCCGCGTCGACCAGTGGCTGGCGGGGTCAGCGCCGGTGCAATCCCACGACACGCTGCTCGACGAATAGCTGCCCGTGACGAACTTGTATCCCTGGATCACGTTCCATCCCGCGCTCTGCACGAGCGCCTGCAGCGTCGACGGCTGCGTGTACCCATACGGAGCGCTGACGCCGTGGCAGGGCAGCGTCGTGTCCGCGCAGAACCCGCCGTTGATGGAGAACACCTTGACGAGGTACGGGCTTGGGACGGGAAGCGGGTTGGCGCCCGAACGATAGGTGCGCCCGTATGAGAAGCACGTCGAGACGATGCTGGATTGCATGGTCGCGGAGTACGGGCCCCCGTAATACGCGTACATCGCCCAGGCGTCCGGGAAGCCGTTGCTAAGGAACGTCGGAAGCAGGCCGCACGAGTCGGCCGCCTGTTCGCTCGGAGACAGCGTGCGGTCGTCGCGGTCGCCGCGCGGGATGACGTCCCACCCGTACGTCGAGTGCAGCGATCGAAGATCGTCCCACCCGAGCACGAGGTTCCCGCCGAAGCACCCCTCTCCGGTTGGCACCTCGAGGGACGGAGACGCTGCCTCGGTGGCCGCGTACCCCTTGGCCGCAAGGTCGCCTGCGACCTGCCAGATCGTCACGTCTCCGGGGAGCGGGGTACAGCCGGGCGACGTGACGCCTTCGACCTGCGCCCTGCTGAACATGAGCGTGACGTAGCTCTGGTCGGCCAGTGCCGGGGACGCCGTCACCAGGCTGAGCACGACGGCGGCGGCGGCGAGGAGACGGTGAAGCGGAAGGGGCATCAGCGGCCGGTCAGGGCGAGTGGATCGGCTTTCCGCATATCGCCGGATACTGCACGTGCGTCTGGGCGTCGCTGAGCGACGTATCGATGCAGCGGGTGAGCATGCGGGACAGCCCGCTCGGAACCCAGCTGTTCAGGAAGTCGGCGTGGGCGGTGTAGCCGGGGCCGGATGACAGGGTGACGTCGGTGCCGTCGCCGGCGTACTGCCATGAGATGTTTTCCCGAAGCGTCATCAGCTTGATCGGGTAGCCGGCCGGGCACCCCTTCGCCGTCCGGTAGGCAAGGTGCCTGACCACGGGCGACATCATGTTGCCGGTGTAGTCGGACGTATCTCCGTCGACGGTGTGATCGTTCAGCTTCCCGTCCCAGCAGCTCGGGAACGTGACGGCCAGGGTCAGCAGCACCTTCCCGCCGGATACCGGCTGCGCGGTCGCGCAATCGGCGTCAGCCGGGGTTGCAAACCGGTACAGGCTGCCGGGCTTTGTGCTGAATGCGCCGCAATCCCAGAACACGTGCCGCGTGTCCATGTCGGTCGCCGAAGCGGCCATCATGTTTCCCGCGATCATGCGGAGATCGCTCGGAAATGTGCGCGTGACGGCCGAGGGGTCGGTGAGGGCGCCGTCCCACGCCATGTAGTACGCCTCCATTCTGGACAGCGGCACCGGCGCGCCGTTGCCGGTGAGCAGGGGAATCCAGTACTCGGCGGAATCCACGGTGATGTCGCACGTGGTCTGGGTGCCGACGAGATCGGCGAACCCGGCCAGTTCAGGGTGCGGCAGGGCGAGGATGGCGGTGCTTCCGAAGAACTCGTGCATGTGCGGCGAGACGGCAGCACCACGGGGAGCGATCGGGTCAACCTGAGCATCGCCGACGCTCCACGCGTCGCCGGCCCCGATCCGCGACGAGACCGTGCCTGCGCAATGGACCTGTCCCATCGCCTCGGCGGCCGGGAGTGCCAGGGAGAGGCGCACCAGCGCGAGAAGGAGGGGCAGCATCACGCCGCCGACCACGGCCGCCTTCCCCAGGCGGCGCCGTGCAGAGCCGTCGGTCACGGCGGCGCACGGTTCCACAATGTGACGATGGGGTCAAGCGTTCGAGGCGGCCAACCATGCAAACTGCGGGAAGACTCGTTGCCGCCTCAGCCGGCGGCCCGCATCTCAGCCGTCGACGAGCAGACCCTGCAGCGGGCCAAGCAGCCGGGCGGTGCGTCGCGAGACGTGCGGCAGGCGCAGCAGCCTGTGCGTGAGCGGCCGGCCCTCCTCCAGCCGTTCAAGCTGTTCTTCTGCGACCGGACGCCAGACACGGTCGATGACACGGCAGGGATCGTCGTCGATCTCATCCGTCCCACACTCGAGATGCTCGGCCCACAACCGCAGGCGCGTCGCCCGCGCGGCGCCCGGATCATGCGTCACGACGTTCATCTCGCTGTCGTTGAACAGGGAGTGGTCGTTCAGGTTCGCGGAGCCGATCGTCAGCCACTCGTCGTCGACGACGCACACCTTGGCATGGATGTAGATGGGATCGTGCGCCTGGCCGGCGCGCGCCATGAGGGTCGTCGCCAGCAGCCGCCCCGCGCCGCCGTCCGCCTCCATCAGCTCACCAAGGATGCCGCGCGTGTCGTCGCCGCCGCCCTTCGGCCGCGCGGGGAGGACCGCCACGACGCGAAACGCCGGATCCGGCGGGTTGCGCAGCCTGTCCGCGAGCACCGCGGCGATCTCCGGCGACCACAGGTACTGGCTCTCGATGTAGATGAACCGCCGTGCCGCGCGGAACGCCCGGATGTACGACTCGAGGATCCCGAACGTCCCGGGATCGTCCGGCCGGTACATCCGCTCCGGCATGGTCCGCACGACCTGCAGCTCGACGTCGCCGGCGTGGCCCTCGTCCGCGGGCTCGGGCAGCGGCTCGCCCGTCACGGCCGTCCAGCGGCCGCAGAAGCTGCGCGCGACATCCCCCACAGCCGGCCCCTCAATTCGTGTCGCGACGTCGTGCCAGCCGAGCGAGGCGCGCGCCGGATGCAGCGGCGTGTCCAGGCGGTCGCCGGCCAGGCCGGTGAGGTCGATCCCGCCCACGAACGCGACCCGGTCGTCGATCACCACCGTCTTCTCGTGGTGGCAGTGCATCGGCCGCTCGTGACGGTCGAGCGCGACCTGGACGGCGTCCGACCCCTCGCGCAGCGCGGCCGCCGCACGTGCGGTATCACGGCGCGAGGGGGTGAACCCGGGAGCCGGCGATCCCGCCCAGAGCAGCACGCGCAGGTCGACCCGGTCGGCCACCTCGGCCAGCACGTTGCGAAGCACGGCGGGCGGATCCCCATGGCGCAGCACGAACTCCGGCGACATGAACCAGCCCGTCATGTGGACATGGCTGCGCGCGGTGCGCAGCTCGTCCAGGAGCGTCCCGAACATCTGCTCGCCGTCCACCAGCACGTCGAGCCGGTTGCCGGGGCGCGGCGGCGGAGCGTCGTCCGCCCAGCCGCCGGCCGGCGCGTCGAGCGCGTGCTTGCCGAGCCCGTTCAGGCGCCGCCGGTGATGCGAGCAGACGGCGTTCGCCACCCGAACGCCGATGGCGCTGTCGAGGCGGCCGAATCCACCTGGCAGGGAAACCATGCTCCAGCGCATATGCACCGGTCAGACCATGGCCGAAACCCTTCGCCCGCGCCGCCACGCGATTCCCGCCCGGGAGGGGAATGAGCTCGCCGGCCGCGAGCCCGACCCGCGCGAGGCGGTTCGTGGCTGCGAGGCGGGTGGTCAGCTCGCCCGGCGGTAGTCGATCTCCCAGAGCGGCTCCCAGACGGATCCGTCCAGCGCACGCGACCACGTCCATCGGAGGCTGTCGCGCTGAATGTCGGCGAACCGCATTCGCTTGCGGTACCCCTCCGCATCCGGCGCCGTCGTCACGAGCTCCATCGCCCCGTCCCGCATCATGCCGTCGAGGTGGAACCAGGAGCCCTCGCTGTCCATCCACGTCTGCACCCAGCGTCCGGCCGCTCCGTCGTGGACCGAGATGCTGGTGCCGATGAGCCCGTGCTGCGACGCGTCGAACGATTCCCGAAGCACGCGTCCGCCGCAGATCCATTCCACGGTGTTTTTCCCCCGGCCGCCCTCCCAGGTGCACTCCCAGACGCCGGCCCAGAAGTCGAAGTCCCGCTCGCTCATGTCAGGTGCGACGACGGGCCGCCCGCCGGAGTTTGCTCGACGCATCTCGATCGCAGGGCCGCCCATCGGGTGATCAACCTCCGCCGCGCAGTGTCGATCACATGTCTGTGAGCGCACCTGGGGGAGCCGGATGATCGAGCGGGCATGGTCGGAGGCGCGGCGTCTCGAGTCGTGGCCGCCGCCGTCACTTTCGAAGGCGATCGCGAGCGCCGGCTCGGGCGAGTCGTCGCCGAGCTTCGTGGCGCGCCAGCCGATCTACGACCGGCTGCTCGACGTGTACGCCTACGAGCTGCTGTTCCGGGCGGGAGACGTTGACCATGCCGACGTCGTCGACGACGAGGTGGCGACCGCCAGCACGGTGGTCACGACCTTCGCCGACATCGGCCTCGACTCCCTCGTCGGCGGCCGGTGCGGCTTCGTCAACGCGACGCGCGAGTTCGTGATGCGCGGGTTCGTGCCGCTGCTCCCGGCAGGGCGTGTCGCGCTGGAGCTGCACCGCACCGAGGCGCTCGATCCCGAGGTGCACGCCGAGCTGCACCGCCTGAGCGAGCTCGGCTACCCGATCGCGCTCGACGACTTCGTGATGCGCGAGGACAGCAGGCCACTGCTCGAGGTGGCGCACTTCGTGAAGCTCGATGTCCAGGCGTTCACCCGTGACCAGCTGGTCGAGCAGGTCGAGCAGCTGCGGCCGCACAAGGTCAAGCTGATCGCATCGAAGATCGAGGACCACCACACGTTCGAGTTCTGCAGGCAGTCGGGCTTCGACTACTTCCAGGGCTACTTCTTCTGCCAGCCGAGGACGGTCACGGGGCGCGGGATACCCGCCAACCGGCTCACGCAGATGCGGCTGATGGCGGTGCTGCAGGACCCCGGCTGCGAGCTCGAGCAGCTTGACCTGGCCATCAGCCACGACCTCGGCGTCAGCTTCCGGCTGCTTCGATGGATCAACTCCGCATACTTCTCCTTGCCCCGGAAGGTCAGCTCGGTGCGCGAGGCGTTGATGCTGCTCGGCGTCCGGAATGTCCGCAGCTGGGCGCTTCTGATGACGCTCGCCGGGATCGAGGACCAGCCGAGCGAGCTGATCCGAACCGCCATGACGCGCGCAAAGATGTGCGAGCTGGTCGGACAGGCGCTGGGACGCCCGAACCCGGATGCGCATTTCACCGTCGGGCTGTTCTCGGTCGTCGATGCGTTCATGAACATGCGGATGCAGGACGTTCTCAGCGAGCTCCCGCTCTCGCCGGAGGTTTCCGCGGCGCTGCTCGACCAGAGCGGCCCGCTCGGCGAGGTGCTCTCGTGGGTGCTCACATACGAGCGCGGCCACTTCGAGTGCCTCACCCCTGCGCCCGAGGCCGACGTGGTGCTGCGGGACGCCTACCTGGTCGCGCTGCGGTTCGCGGACGAGGCCGGGTCCGGCCGGCCCTGACGGATCACTCCGTGCCTCTCCAGCTCATGTGCCAGACGACCCCGAACGTGACGGCGAGGATCAGCGCGTTCTGCCAGTAGCTGCTCACCGTTCGAGCGTACGGGCGCCCGCGCGGCGGCGCAATCAGGCGCCGGCGTCGTGCGCCGGCGAGTCGTCGTAGAGCTGGCGGGCGCCCATGCGCCCGACGGTCTCGACCTTCGTCAGCTGGTACGCCGAGCTGTAGTACAGACGGTGCGTGAGCCCGCCGGCGGTGTAGGGCTCATCCATCTCGAGCACCACGCTGGCGCCGGCGATCCGGACGATGCGGCCGAACGCTCCCTCGAGCTGCGCGTGGGCGGGCAGGTCGCCCGGCACCCCCCTGATGCGAACGTGGTCGCCGGGCTCGAGCTGCGGTGGCTCGGCGTGGACGACCGGGCGCCGCGTTGGGATGGGAGGAGCGTCGTACATCGCCATGCCGGGATGGTATCCGGGGCACCCTGACGGGGGTCGCGACCGCCCGCGCCGGGCCGATGCTCGATGCAGGATGGGGATCCGACGACTCGGTACGGCACTGGCGGTGGTTGCGGCAGCGCTCTCGGCGGGCGCCGCGACGCCGCAGGCGGCGCCACTGGTGCGAGCGCCGGGCTGCCCGATCTTTCCCGCGGGGAACGTGTGGAACGAGGACATCTCCGGGCTGCCCGTCGCGTCCGACTCCGCGGCGCTGATCGCGACGATCGGGGCCGGCACGGGGCTGCACCCCGATTTCGGGAGCTACCGCGGCTACGGCATCCCGATCAACACGGTGCCGAGCACGCGGCCGAAGGTGCGCGTCCGGTTCGATTACCGATCCGAGTCCGACCGCGAGCGGTACCCGATTCCGAAGCGGCCGAAGATCGAGGCCGGGAGCGACCGCCACATGCTGATCGTCGAGCGCGGCGCCTGCCGGCTCTACGAGATGTGGAACGTGCGGCACACGAGCACCGGCTGGCGGGCCGGATCGGGGGCGATCTGGGACATGGAGTCGAATGCCCTGCGGCCGGACGGGTGGACGAGCGCCGACGCCGCCGGCCTGCCGATCCTCCCGGGCCTCGTCCGCTACAACGAGGTCGCGGCCGGGCTGATCGACCATGCCCTGCGGTTCACGGCGCCGCAGACGCGAACGGCGCATATCTACCCGGCCCGGCACGACGCCGGCTCCGGGGGGTCGAGCGCCCTGCCGCCCATGGGCCTGCGGGTGCGCCTCAAGGCGTCGTTCGACGTCTCGCAGCTGTCGCCGCAGGCGAGGGTGATCGCGGTCGCTCTGCAGCACTACGGCATGATCCTGGCCGACAACGGGTCGCCCTGGTACATCACCGGTGCGTCGAGCGCCAGCTTCGACGACGGCGACCTGCACACGCTGGGCCGGATCACCGGCCGCGATCTCGAGGTCGTCGACACGAGCGGCCTCGTCAACACGCCGTAGCCCGTACCATCGCCGGCATGGCGACGCTCGGGCGAGGTCGCGTGCCGCGCGCGGATATGGGGCCGGAGACGGTGATCGAGGTGCTCGACGCGTTCCAGGCCGCCGGGGTGCGGACCTGGCTCATCGGCGGGTGGGCGATCGACGCGCTGGTCGGCGTTCAGCGCCGGCCCCACGACGACCTCGACCTGCTGGTCACCGAGCCTGACGCCGGCCGCGCGTCAGCGCTGCTCGCCGGTCTCGGATACCCGGGCCATGTTGCGGCGCCTGGCTCGACGTACATGGTCGACGCGGCCGGCCGGCAGGTGGACGTCCACGTCATCGCCGTGCGGCCGGATGGGAGCGCCGTATACCGGATGGACAACGGCTCGCCGTGGGTGTACGCGGCGGGGAGCCTCGAGGGCCGCGGCACGGTGCTGGGCCGGCCGGTTGCGTGCGTAACACCGGAGCAGATGATGCTCGAGCACACGATCGGCTACGCGCTCGACGCGGTCCACCAGGCGGACGTCGCCGCTCTGGCGGCGGCATTCGGGCTGAGCGTGCCGCCGTTCGACCGGGCCTGAAGGTTCGAGTCCGGCGGCGCAACCGTCACGCGGCTGCGACCGGGCGTAACGATTCGCTCGCGCGACATCGGCACGCCACTCGTTCGACTTGGTCACCGAGGAGTGGGTGCGGCGACAGATCCGGCCAACCAGGCGGGCCGCGGTGACATGGCTGTGCCAACACGCCAACAGGCGCTTGGTGGGACGTGGTCTCCAATGGTTCCGGCCGGCCCGACCGCGAATCGTCACGCCGGCGTGGCAGACGTCACGCCGATGTGACCGCGAGCGGCGATGCGCCGCCCGGGTCAGATCCGGATCACCCGACCGCGGGTGCGGCTCCCACCCCGCCGGCGCCGATACCACCACAGGGGCTGCTTCTCTCTCGATTGCGGGGTCATCCGTGGCGTACAGCTATCCGAAATTGCCGTCGAACCCGACCCGGGCGCACTTCCAGCGCCTGCTCTGGCGCGCCGGCTTCTCGGGCAGCAAGAAGCAGATCACGCACTACGCCGACCTCGGCCTGGGGCCGGCGATCGACCAGCTGCTCACGCCGTTCACCTCGAACGTGCTGGCCGGCCCGGACCCGACCGACGGCGGCCAGAAGCTGGATCCGGTCAACCACTGGGGCCACGACTGCCTGTGGTGGCTCGACCGCATGGTGCGGAGCCGAAACCAGCTGGTCGAGCGCATGACGCTGAACCTGCACGACCTGTTCGCAACGTCGAACGACGGGGTCGGCAACACGCGGCACATGCTCCGCCAGAACCGGCTGCTGCGGTCGCACGCCGTCGGCAACTTCGCCGATCTGCTGTCGAGCATCACCGTCGACCCCGCCATGCTGCTGTGGCTGAACGGCGCGGACTCGGACAAGTGGGAGCCCAACGAGAACTACGCGCGCGAGGTCATGGAGCTGTTCTGCCTCGGCAACGACCCGAACCTCGAGTCGCTCACCCACGGCCTCTGGACGAGCGCGGCGATGTACACGCAGACCGACATCCACGAGGCGGCCCGCGCGCTGACCGGCTGGCGGTACGACTGGAACAAGGCGTCGAACGGCACGCTCGCCGAGCGCGAGAACCCGACGTACTACGACCGGTCGGCGCACGACGGCGGCACGAAGACCATCTTCGGCCACACCGGCAAGTGGGACTGGTCCGACGTCTGCCGGCTCGTCATCAACCACCCCAACCACGCTCCCTATCTCGCCTACTCGCTCTGGAGCTACTTCGTCCCGACCCCGCCGCCCGAGTCCGCGATGCACCGGATGGTCGACAACTACCGCGCCTCGGGACACGAGCTGCGGCCGCTCCTGCGCGTGATCCTGCGCCACGGCGACTTCTACGCGACGCTCGACGCGCCCGACCTGGTCAAGCCCCCGATCGTCTACGTCGCGGCCGGGCTGCGGATGACCGGCCGCTTCATCACGAGCAACGACTGGAGCTGGCTGCTCGAGAACATGGGCCAGGTGCCGTTCTACCCGCCCAACGTGTCCGGGTGGAAGCAGGGCCCCGCGTTCCTCAACACCAACACGGCGCACGCGTACTGGCAGGCGACCGACTACCTGCTCTACCGGACGGTGTCGGACCCCGGCGGCCAGACGCCCGACGACGCCGTCAGGACGGCGCTCTCGGCACTGAACCACCCGTGGGTCAGCGACGAGACGCGGGCCAAGCTCGTCGCCTACGCACAGGACTACGTCAATCGCAACGGGCCCACCCTCGACGGCCACGACCGCGCCGAGCGCCAGAAGGTCATCCGCGCGCTCGCCATGGCGGGGCCGGACGGGCTCGTCCATTGAACCTCGGAACCAGGAGCACGAGCCCATGAACCACTGCGGATGCAACGACTGGCAGATCACCCAGCGGCGGGCGATGCTCCGGCGCCAGGGGCAGGTGGTGCCGATCCCGCGCGCCGTGCTGGAAGGCGAGACGGCCGGGATGTGCCGCCGCGACTTCCTCCGAAACGGCGCGGTCGCGTTCCTGACCGTGTACGGAGCGCAGATGCTGTCCTGGAACCGGATCTGGGAAGCCGCCTCCGCGAGCGCCGCCACCTCGTCCAGCGACCCGATCATCGTGTCGATCTTCCTCGACGGGGGCAACGACGGCCTGAACACGCTCGTCCCGATCACCGGCAAGGACGCGGCCGCGTACGCCGCCAAGCGGCCGAACATCGGCCTGCGCCCGCAGGACTGCCTGCCGCTCGGCGGGCCGGCCGGGAGCCCGGACTGGGCGTGGAACCCCTCTGCCACCGGCTTCCAGCAGCTCTACGACGCCGGAAAGATGTCCGTCATCCCGGCCGTCGACTACATGCCGCCCGACCTCTCCCACTTCCATTCCCGCGCCTTCTGGCAGGCGGGCGAGCTCGACCCCGACCCGGCCACCGGCTGGCTGGGACGCTGGATCGACCAGAACGGCGCGACCGACAACCCGCTTCAGGCGATCTCCGCGGGATGGTCGCTCGACGGCTCCCTGAAGAGCGCCGACAACCCGGTCGCTGTGCTCTCGAGCGTCGACGACGCGCAGTTCACCATGGACAACGTCTGGCAGGACTCGCAGCTGATGGTCGACGCGCTCGCCGGGCTGACGCAGCGAACCGCCCCGAACCCCGGCATGGCCGCCGCGGATGCGGCGCTGGGCGGCGCGGTCAACGTGGCGAACCGGCTGGCGGCGCTGAGCCAGCCGAACCTCCCGCCCAACGGGCTGGGCTACGGCACCACGGATTTCGACCGGCGCATGGCCAACCTCGCCTGGATGCTCGACTCGAACCTCGGCATGCGAGTCGCCTGCCTGTCCTTCGACGACGGCTGGGACTTCCACGAGGACCAGCTCAACCGCCAGTCGCAGAACCTCTCCCGCCTCTCGACGACGCTCGCCGCATTCCAGGCCGACCTCGAGGCCCGTGGTCTCGGCGACCGGGTGCTGACGCTCGTCTGGAGCGAGTTCGGGCGGCGCGTCGAGGACAACAGCGGCGGCACCGACCATGGAGCGGGCGGCCTCGCGATGGTGATCGGGACGCATGCCAAGGGCGGGCTGGCCGGCGAGTTCCCGGGTATCGCGGACGCCGATCTGGATCAGTGGGGCAACCTCAAGGTGCCAACCGACTACCGGCAGATCTACACGGCGCTGCTGGCGAACTGGATGGGCACCGATCCGTCGGACGTGGTGCCCAACGCAGGCAGCTACACGCCGCTCGATCTCGTCGCCTGAGCCGGCAAACCGGACGCGGCCGGATGCCATACTGCACGGTATGGTCTCGACCCGCCTCCGAGCGCTCAGCTTCGCCGCGCTCGCGGCGGCGTCGGCCGCCGTCGCACACGGCGGTGCGGCGGCACTGACGGATTGGGCGTGGGCGCTTCCCGCGCTCGGCGGCGCCACGGTGGCGACGGCAGTGCTGCTCGCTGGTTGGCGGCTGGTGGCGGCCCGCGGCGAGCTCGCCGCCGAGGCGTCGCTGGCCCTGTTGATCCCCGCGATGCTGGTGGCCCAGGGAGCTGCGCATGCCTGCCTGCTGGTGGCAGGCGCCGCCGCCCACCCTGACCCCTCGGGGTCGCTCGCGCTCCACCTCGTGCTCGCGGTGCTCGCCGCCGTGCTCGTGCATCGGATCGACCGCCACACCGTCGAGCGAGCCGCGCGCACCCTCGCCGGCGCTCCCGCAGCGCAACCCGCCGCGGTGCGCCGCCCGGCCGCGACGACGCTCTCGCGCAGCGCCGCCCCGGACGCGATTCGCGGCCGTGGGCCGCCCGTGACCGCCTGACCCGTTCCCTCAACGGCAAGGAGGTCCCGATGGTCCGGCGCACGCTCAGCGTCGTCCTCATCATGGCGCTTGCATCCCCCGCAACCGCCGCAGCGCACGTCGAGCTGGCTCCCGACTCCGCCGAGCCGGGCAGCGACGTGCTGTTCACCGTCAAGTCGCCGAACGAGTCCGAGCAGCCGCTGACCGGCCTCCGGTTGACCGTCCCGTCCAGCCTCGTGGTCGAGGGAGCATCCGACACCCCCGGCTTCACGACGCAGGTCGTCCGCGACCAGGCCGGGCGCGTCGTCTCGCTCTCATGGCAGGGCGGCGACGTCCCGCCCGACGGGCTCGCGCTGTTCCAGTTCGCCGGCACCCTGCCGGACACCAGCGGCGAGCTGCGGTTGACCGCGCTGCAGACGTTTGCGGACGGCTCGACGAAGGTGTGGCACTCGCCGGTGGTCGACGTCCAATCCGCGTCCACCGGCGGCGACGACACGGCCCGCGCGCTCGCGGGCATCGGCGTCGGGCTGGGCGCGGCGGCGCTCGTCCTGAGCGTCCGGGCACAGCGGAGGAAGGGCACCTGAGGCGCGTCGCCCTGATCGCTGCGCTGGCGCTGCCGCTGCTGTGGCCGGCGTCGGCGCAGGCGCACGCGAACCTCCTGCGCACGACACCGGCCTCGGGCACCCGTGTCGCGTCCCCGCCGAAGCAGCTGGTGCTGACATTCGACCAGCAGGTACGCCCCGTTTCGGGCGGGACGGACGTCGTCGACGGTGCGGGCACGTCCGTCGTCGCGGGTGACGCACACACGGCCCCCGGGAACGTCGACCAGCTGATCGTCCCGCTGAAACCCGGCCTGCAACGCGGTGACTACACCGTCCGCTGGGAGATCGTCTCCACCGACGGGCACCTGATCTCGGGGATCTACGCGATCGGCATCGGAAGCGGCGGCCCGCCGCCGCAGGCGGCCTCGCAGAGCACGCCGCTCGACTGGCCGTTCCTGATCGCCCGGTTCGTGTACTTCGCCGGCCTGCTGCTGCTGGTGGGAGGCGTCGTCTACCGCGTCGCGGTGTACCGGCCGGCGACGGCGTCGGTGACCGGCGAGGCACGAAGGCTGATGGGCCTGCGCGAACGGCACCGGGCAAACCAGGTGCTCGCGCTCTCGGCCGTGCTCGTGCTCGCCGGCGGGTGGGTCGCGCTGACACGCCAGGGCGCCGAGGTCGCGGGGGTGTCGTTCTGGGAGGCGTTCGACCATCGCGGGCCGGTCGCCTCGGCGCTCGATGCGACGCGCTTCGGCCGCCAGTTCGGCCGGGGCATCGACGTGACGGCGGTGTTCACCATCCTCGTGGCGCTCGCGTACGCGGCCGTGCCGCTCGGGCGCCGGGTGACGGAGGTGCTCGCGGTCCCCGCGGCGGCCGCAGGCGTCTGGGCGATCGCCGCCCCGGGCATCAGCGGCCACGCCGGCGATCCCGGGCGCGGCGAGCTCGCCATCGCCGTCGACGCCGTCCACGTCGCTGCAGCGGCGATCTGGATCGGCGGCCTGCTGCAGCTTGCGCTGGTCACACCGCATGCCACGCGCGGCCTCGCGGACGCGCAGCGAGGCGCCGTCCGGGCGGCCGCGGCGGCGCGGTTCTCGCGAATCGCCGTCGTGTCGGTCGGGGTGCTTGCCGTGAGCGGCGGAGCGAGGGCGTTGTGGGAGCTGTCGAGCGTCTCGCAGGTGTGGACGACGTCGTACGGACGGACGCTGATCGCCAAGACCGTGCTGCTCCTGGTCACGCTCGCGCTCGCATCCCGCAGCCGCGCGCTCTTCACGCGGTTTCCGCTGCTCCGCCGATCGGTCGCTGCGGAGCTCGCCGTGCTCGCCGTGGTCGTCGCCGCCGTCGCGCTCTTGACCAACCTCCCTCCCGGGGCCAAGCCGCCGGCGGCGAGCGCGGCAACGCCGCCGCCGGCGGGCGGCCCGGCGATGGTGGCGACCCGCGGCGCGCGCATCTCCGTCTGGCCGGGGACCGCCGGCCCAAACGCGATCGGCATCGAGCTGCCCCGCCGAAGCGGTGCGCCGACGCTCGTGCTGCAGCGCCAGAGCGGCGCCGGGCAGCCCGCAAAGCTGCAGCGCGTGGGGAGGCGAGCGTGGCTTGCATGGGTGGACGACATGCGGCCCGGGACGGTGACCGCGGAGCTCGCCGCGGGATCACGGACGTGGGGAGCAACGCTGCGCATCGGCGGCGAGCGACGAGCGCCGGGCGTGCCGCCGACGCCGGCGGCGGCGGGTGCGCTCGCCGCGGACGAGGCGGCCGACCTCGCCGTTGCGGGGCAGCGCGAGAGTGGGCACCGCATCCGGTTCACCATCCTGGGCGCGGACGGCTCGGCGCCGCGCGACGTCGCCATCGTCGCCGGCGGCGCGCTGGCCACGCCGTGCCTGCGCACGGCGGACGTCTGCTGGGAGGCGCCCGCGCCGCCGGCGGCCGGGCGGCTCGACGTCCGGGTGCTGCGCCCCGGCCGGCCGGCCGTCACGGCGAGGCTCGACCTGCCCGCCGTGAGCGCCCGGCGCGCGACGTCCCTCGTGCGCGACACCGGGCGCGCGCTTCGCCGGCTGGAGTCCGTGCGGATCCTGAACGTGATCGCGTCCGACCCGGCCCACTCGGTGACGACGCACTTCACCGTGCAGGCGCCCGACCGGCTGGTGATCGACGTGCTCGGCGGAGTGCAGTCGCGCGTGATCGGCACCCACCGCTGGGATCTCCAGAACGGGCACTGGGTGGAACGCTCGACGCAGCCGGTGCGCGTCCCCGACCCGTTCTGGGCGCAGGGCGCACTCGCCGCCTACGTGCGGCGGTCGACGCGGCGCACGATCGAGGCGACGCTCGCGGTGCCGCAGGGGCCGACCTTCTTCCGCATCGTCGTCGACCGGCGCACGCACCTGGTGCAACGGCTGTGGATGGTGACGGCGGCGCACTTCATGCACGAGCGGTACGTGGACTTCGACTCCGCGCCACCCGTGAAGCCGCCCGCGTAGGCTAGGACAGCGCGTCGTCCGGCCGGACAGCCGGGTGGCGGCGCAGCGGCAGCCGGGCGCCCATCGCGCCCGCCACGAGCGCGATCGCACCGACCGCGATCAGGACGTCGCCGACCGAGAAGACGTTGCCGGCGGGCACCCAGCCGGGCGCCGCCCAGCGGTCGACGAACCACGCGAGCGCCGGATGCGCCTCGGCCACGCTGTTGTTGTGCACGCCGGTGTAGCTGAGGCCGGCATCCCGCATCGCGCCCGGCAGCGCCGGCATGTGGCCGCCGTTCGCAAGGATCGCGCTGAGGTTCAGGAGCATCCCGGCGCCGGCCACGGGCATTCCCGTGAGCCGTGCATTCAGCGCGAACACCGCGAGCAGGCAGACGTACGAGCCGATCGACAGTGCGGTCGCCAGCGTCTCGCTCGCGTGCCACGGCATGAACAGCGACGGGAACGCGAGCAGCTGCAGGGCGATCGCCGCGTAGAACAGCCAGGGCGCCCGCAGCCGCATGTCGGCGATCCGGTCCAGCCGCCCGCCGAGCAGGAGCCCGACCGCGACGCCCACGATGACGACCGGGAACAGGAACATCAGGCGGTCGCCGAGATCTGTTCGGGGATCTCCTCGCCCAGCGAGGCGAGGTACTTCTCGAGCGCCGAGACGACGCGGGCGTCGAACTGCGTCCAGCAGCGGCGTCGGAGCTCGGCGACCGCGTCGGCGGCCGTCCCGGCCGCCCGGTAGACGCGGTCCGACGTCATCGCGTCGAACGCATCCGCAACCAGGATGATCCGCGAGCCGAGCGGGATGTCCTCCCCGGCCAGGCCGAGCGGGTAGCCGCTGCCGTCCCACCACTCGTGGTGGTGGCGGATCCAGCGGTCGACCGGCGACACACCGAGCCCCTCGAGCAGGCGGTACCCGAGCTCCGCGTGCTCGCGCATCGTGCGCAGCTCGTCCGGGTCGAGCTTGTCCGGCTTCTGCAGAATCCGGTCGGGGATCGCGATCTTGCCGAGGTCGTGCAGCAGCCCCGCCAGGCGCACCTGCTCCACCGTCTCGTCGTCGAGGCCCATGGCCCGTGCGATCCCCTCCACCAGCCGCGACACCGACTGGCTGTGCGCGCCGGCGTAGGTGTCCTTGGCGTCCACCACCCGGATCAGGCCCTCCGCCGCCTTCAGCCGGGCGTGCCGCTCGGCCGTCTCGGCGAGCTCCTCCGGGGAGTAGATGCGCACGACCGACGGGCTGTAGACGCAGGAGCGGTTCTTGCCGTGGTTCTTCGCCCAGTACAGGGCGCCGTCGGCCACGCGCAGCAGCTGGTCGCGGTCCGTCGCGCTGGTCGGGTAGGAGGCGATGCCCGCGCTCACGGTCACCGGCTCGGCGTGCGGGAAGCCGGTCTGCCAGAGCCGGGCGTGCAGGCGCTCGACGGCGGTGTAGGCCTCCTGTTCGCCGTCGTCGGTGAGGAGGAGGGCGAACTCCTCGCCGCCGATCCGGTAGGCCTGCGCGTCGCTGTACTCCTCCCGCATCAGCTGCGCGAGCGTCGTCAGCACCTGGTCGCCCACGGGGTGGCCGAACCGGTCGTTGATGCTCTTGAAGTTGTCGATGTCGATCAGCACCAGCGACAGCTGCGCCCGGGTGGACGCGGACAGCGCGAGCGCTTCCCGCAGGTCGGTCTGGAATGACCGGTGGTTGCGAAGCAGCGTCAACGCATCGGTCTCGGCGTCGCGGGTCGCCATCACCGACCGGTAGGCGTAGCGCTGGTAGAGCGCGAGCGCGAACAGCGGGCCGGCCAGCAGCAGCTCCAGCCGCGGGTTGATCATCCACAGCGACGTCGCGAGCGCGGCGATGAACGCCATGATCGCGAAGGCCGGCCCCGAGTGGCGGACGTAGTCGTCGAGCATCTCGCGCACGGTGACGCCGCTGTACATCGAGACCACGATGGCGACGGTGATCACATTCGTCAGGACGTAGACGGCCCCGCCCATGAACACCAGCGCAGTCAGCGTTTCGGCGTCGTGCGGCGAGACGGTCAGGCCGAGCAGGAGCCCCGGGCCGGCCGAGAGGAAGGCGGAGAGGCCGCACGACGCGGCGTTGAACACGAGCCGGATCAGCGGCGCGCGGTCGTGCGACTGCACGATCGCCATGCTGATGATGGCCGAGAGCGCCGCGTACTCCCACCCGAACAGGAACTGCGTGGAGAGCAGGAAGACGAATGCCAGCGAGACGGTGCGGCCACCGGACTCGTCGAGCGGCACCGGCTTGTATTCGGCCGCCAGCGCAGCGACGAAGAACAGGGCGACGCCGACCGCCGTGCCCAGGCCGGGCGGATGGGCGGCGATATGCAGAACCGCCCCGACCGCAACCGGTACCGTCACCGCAACGATCACGGTGACGAACCGGAGCAGCCGGGGCGGATACGTTTGGGACGAGTTCGTCACGGCTTCTAACGACGTATCGGTACGGATCCCCGCGGCACTTGAGCGCCGAGGCCCGGGAGTCTCAGAACGGGCTTACGCCCACTTGGTCTGCGCGCCGCTGGCGATCGCAAACGCGGCGATGGCACCAAGGGCAAGAGCGATCCGCGTTGCGCGGTAGTTCCACTTGATCATGTGCTTCGCACCTCCCTTCGGGGTGAGCGACACTCGGCGTCGGCGAAGGGAGATCCGCGCATCCGGCACGTCGTGCGGTGTACCAGGGAGCGAAGACCGGAGAGCCGCGTGGAGCCTCCTTCGCGCTACACCACGTGATAGCCAAGCGACGGTGACGGCGATTCCCCCAAACGGGGGATCATCGACGGCGTTCGGGCGCCGGGATCAGGGATTGATCGCGCCGGCCGGGCTGAGATGCGCCCCCCGGCCGTGGAGGTCGTCGCGCGACAGCTGCTCGATCAGGGCGGCCCCCCGGCCGCCCGGGTCGAGCTGCGGCCGGCCGGCGCCCACGAGCAGGGTGGACGTGAACCGGCCGGAGAGGAAGCGGCCGTCGGCCGCCAGCTTCACATGCAGGATGCCCGACACTCCCAGGTCGCCTTCGATCGTGAAGTTGTGATAGCCGGCGAAGTTGCCGAGGCTGTAGGCGATCAGGCGATGGCGGTAGACCTCCATCGCCCGCAGCACGTGCGGGCTGTAGCCGAGGATCAGGTCGGCCCCGGCGTCGATCGCCATGTGCGCGAATGCCTCCGGGTTGCCGCGGTTCTCCCCGCCATAGATCTCGTCCTGCCCGGTCAGGTGCAGTGCCGCCGTTCCCTCGGCGCCCGCGTGCATGGCGACGACCACGATGTCGGCGCGCCTGTCAGCGCGGTGGATCAGCTGCGCGGCGGCCGTGTAGTCGTTCAGCGGCCCGGTGTTCGGGTAGCTTGCGACCCCGATGAAGGCCACCGTCAGCGCACGCACCTTCACGTAGCTGATCTCACGCGTGCGCCCGGTGTGGGCGAGCCCGGCCCGGTCGAGGGCGGCGACGGTGTCGTCGAGGCCGCCCTGCCAGTAGTCGAACGCGTGGTTGTTCGCATTGCTCACGATCGTCCAGCCGGCCCGCTTGAAATAGCGCGCCCAGCTCGGCGGCACGCGGAACTCGTAGCACGACGTGGCGAGGACGGCGCACTTGCCGGACGTCCGGTCGGTGAGCGTCCCCTCCAGGTTCATGAACCGGATGTCGCCGGTGATCTGCGAGCGCACGCCGTCGAAGTAGCTGCCGGGGCTCGGTGCCAGCGTCGTGCCGTAGCCGAGCATCGTGTCCCCGACGGCGGACAGCGTCACCGTGCCGGTCGGGCGCGGCTGCCCGGTGCTCGCCGGCGCCGTCGCTTCACTGCTCGATCGGCGGGAGGCAGACCGACCGGTCGCCCCGCCGGCCGCGTCGCCGCCCGCCGCCACCCGGCCCGCCGCCAGCCCTGCCACCAGCAGCACGGCTGCGCCGAGCACGGCCGCGAGCATGCGCCGCCGCCGCACCTCGCGCCGGCGCGCCTCGGCCCGGTGAAGCCGCATCGCGCGGCGTCGCCCGTCTGCATCCTGGTCGCCCAACGCTCGGTATCATCGCGCACCGTGACGCTGGAGCAGGATGTCGCCGCGGCGATCGAAGCGGGGCGGGATCGCCTCGTCGAGCTGACGTCGCGGTTGATCGCCTTCGACACGACCGCACGCGACGGCGACGCACCGGCGCGCGAGGAGGCCGCGCTCCAGGAGTACCTGGGTGACCGGCTCGACGCAGCCGGGGCCACAGTGGACATCTGGGAGCCGCGGCCGGACGAGATCTCGGGGACGCGCCAGATTCCGGCGCCCATCAGCTTCGCGGGCCGCCCGCAGATGGCGGCACGCTTTGCGGGCGCCGGGGGCGGCCGCAGCCTGCTGTTCAACGGGCACATCGACGTGGTGCCGTCGGAGCCGCGCGACCGCTGGACGAGCGATCCCAACCGGCCGGAGGTGCGGGACGGCAAGCTCTTCGGGCGAGGGGCGTGCGACATGAAGGGCGGCGTGGCGGCGATGACGTTCGCTGCCGAGCTGCTCGCGGAGTCCGGCGTGCGGCTGAAGGGCGACCTGATCGTCAACACCGTCACGGACGAGGAGTCGTCGGGTGCGGGCGGGCTGGCCGCCGTCAGCCACGGCGTGCGCGCCGACGCGGGGATCGTCACCGAGCCGACCGCGTTCGACGTCTGGGTCGGATGCCGGGGCTCGCTGTCGCCCACCGTGGTCGTGGAGGGCCGTCCCGGACATGCCGAGATGGCGCAGCCACACTGGCGCGACGGCGGCGCAGTCAACGCGATCGAGAAGATGGGCGTGATCCTCGACGCGATCCGGCGCCTTCGCGAGGAGTGGCGCGACCGCCCCGACAAGCAGCATCCGCACCTGTCGCCCAGCGACATCGTGCCGGCCAAGATCTCCGGCGGCGAGTGGGTGGTCACGTACCCCTCGAGCTGCACGCTCGAGAGCGAGCTGATGTACCTGCCCGCGAACGCGGACGCGGACGGTTGGGGCACCGAGGTCGAGCGCGAGGTGACCGAGTGGATCATGCGCGCGGCGGCCACGGACCCCTGGCTGGCCGAGCATCCGCCGGCGGTCACGTGGGGTCTGGACATCCCGCCGTACGAGGTCGACCCGTCGCACCCGATCGTGTCCGCGATGCTCGACGCGAGCGCGGCGGCCGGGCGGCCGTCGCGCCTTTCCGGGCTCGACTCGTGGTACGACGCGGCGAGCTTCAGCCGCTTCGGCGGGACGCCGTGCATCGGCTGGGGGCCGAGCAGCATTGCCTGGGCGCACACGATCGACGAGTACGTTCCGGTCGACGATCTCGTCCGCTGCGCCCAGGGGTTGGCGATCGCGGCGATCCGCTACTGTGGGGTCGATGGCTGAGTGGACGAACGGCGTGGCACGGGCGTGACGTCTGTGGCGGATCTTCCGTTGAGGATGGCGACGACCGCCGACGCGGCGCTCGTCACTCGGCTGCTGAAGGCGTTCTTCAGCCACGAGGGGCGGGTGGTGCCCCACCTCGGCCAGAACATCGAAGCCATCCTCGACGACCCGGGCCGCGGGTTCTTCACCCTGGCCGGCGAGCGGGGGGTCGCCACGACGACGATCCGCATCTCGGCGGGTGGCGGCGCGAGCGCCGAGATCGAGGAGATCTGGGTACAGCCGTCGGCGCGCGGTCAAGGGCTCGGGAGCCGGCTGCTGCGTGCGGCTGTGGCCGAGTGCAGGCGCCGCGGGATCAAGTCGATCGAGCTGCGCGTCACGCCCGACGACCAGGAGCTCGGCATCCCCGACTTCTACACGAAGCTCGGGTTCAGCCACGGCGGCCGGCTGATCTACGAGTACGCCGGCGCCGACTCCGAGGTTCGCGAAGCGACCTGAGAGCCGTTCGCGGCTCGTGCCTCAGAGGCCGGCGTCGCCGGCCAGTTCGAGCATCCGCATCGCGGCGTCGGTCCGGCCCTGCTGCCGCAGGAACTTGCCGTAGCGCCGGTACGCCTTGGCCAGCTCCGTGGGCCAGCCGGTCTGGTGCTCGAGCGCGTCGATCGCCATCAGGTAGGCGGTGTCTGCCCGCGAATGGTCGCCTGTGGCGTCGTAGACGCGCGCCTGCACCAGGTAGGCCCGGCCCAGCTCCCCGGGCACCGACCTGTCCCCGAGCAGTTCGATCGCCTGCCGTGCGAGCTCGAGGGCACCCTCGTACTCGCCGAGCTGGAGCGCGCGGCGCGCCTGCTCGACGCGCAGGAACCCTTCGTCCACCGGCCCCTGCGTGTGGCGCTCGGCACGCTCGAGGTACGTGCCGGCCAGCTCGGGGTCATGTGCGTCGAGCAGCGCGTGGGCGCACTGGTGGAGCGCCTCGAACATGATGTCCTCGAGGCCTGCCGACTCGGTCAGCTCCACCATCTTCCGCGCGTAATCGACGGCGAGATCCGTGCGGCCGGTGTTGATGTTCAGCCGCGTGAGGGCGTAGTAGAGGCGCTGCCGGACGCGCAGATCGAGGTCCTCGCCGCCGCCCTGCAGCACGCCGGCGAGCACCGTGCCGGCCTTGCCGTACTCGCCCGCATCGCTGTATGCGTAGCTGAGCGTGATGGCGAAGTGGGCCGCGACGGCGGAATCGTGGTCGGCCGGCTCCCGGACGCGGCGCACACATTCCTCGAGCAGCTCGACGGCTCCCTCCGCGTCGCCGCTCATCGACCGCAACCGCGCGGCGTTCGTGTAGAGCGACTCGCGCTCGGCGGGATCCGGACGGCCGCTCCGCTCGATCGCCTGCTCGAAGAGCCCCAGCGCGACGAGCTCCTGGCCCTGTCGGGTGGCGATCGTCCCCAGTCCCTCGAGCGCACGGCCGGCCGCGGCGTCGTCGCCGCGGTCGTCGGCCTCGGTGAGCACGCGTGCGAGGACGCGCTCGGCTTCGGCGAACTGGGAAAGACCTATGAGGAGCGCTGCGTCGGTGAGCGTTGCCTCGTCCACGCGCTGCCAGCGTAGCGAACGGTGCAGGAGGCGCTCAAGCGGCGAACGGCAGCGGCCGGACGCGGGCTTGGACGCCGGCGACGTCCACCTCGTCGCCGTCCTCGACCTCGCGACGAAGCACGGCCAGCGAGATCGGGCCGAAACGCGGCGAGACGACCGGGGAGCTGGCCCGGCCGACCTCGCGGTCGCCGGCGAGCACGGGCGAGCCCGGCTCCGGCAGTGCGGCGGAGAGCTCGAGCCCGCGCAGCCCGCGGTTTGCGTGGCCGCGGTAGTGCAGGCGCGCCACCGGCTCCTGTCCCGGGTAGCAGCCCTTGGTGAAGCTCACGGCGCGCGGGACGAGGCCGGCCTCGGCCGGCATCGACGCCTCGTCGAACTCGCGGCCGAAGACGGGGATCCCCGCCTCGACGCGCGCGATCTCCCATGTCTCGGGCGGGTCGAGCCCGGCAGGCGGCTCCGCCACCAGCCGCAGCGGACCGGCGGGGGTCTCGAGCGTCGCGAGCGGCGCGGCGCCACCGCCCCACACGACTACGTGCGCGCTCGGGGCGAGGTCGACCTTCCTGCGGAACCGCGCGCGGACGATCGCCTGCTCGACGAGGCCGGCCCGCTCGGGCGGGCAGGCGACCACGTAGCGGGCGCCGATGTTGTAGAGCTCGAGGTCCGAGATGACGCGCGCCTTGGGCGTCAGGAGCAGAGCGTAGACGGCGCCCCCCGGCCCGGCCGCATCGACGTCATTCGAGAGCAGGCTCTGAAGCAGCGCAGCGGTGTCGGGGCCTTCGGCCGTGAAGCACGTTCGTTCCAGGAGGGTGGCCATGACGGAAGCGTAGGCGAGCGCGGCGGGCGCCCGCTGAAACGAACGGCGTCTACGATCACACCCTTGCCCCGAGTCGAGCGATGGAGGTAGAGGTGGCGCTGTTCCGTTCCAGCCAGGATCGAAAGGCCAGGGAGGCCGGGGTCGACGAATCCCGCATCCCGCCCGGCCAGTACTACACCGACAAGTGGCCCGTCCTGCACGCGGGCGGCGTGCCGGCGGTCGACCTGCGCACGTGGGACTTCAGGGTCTTCGGCCTGGTCAGGAATGAGATCCGCCTGTCGTTCGACGAGCTGGTCGCGCTGGGCACGCAGGAGCAGGCGAGCGACATCCATTGCGTGACCCGATGGACGAAGCTCGACATGCCATGGAAGGGCGTCCCGATGCGGGCCGTGCTCGAGCAGGCGCAGCCGCTCGACAGCGCCCGCTTCGTGATCGCACACGCCGAGCAGGGGTTCACGGCGAACCTCCCGATCGAGGCCCTGAAGGCGGACGACGCGATGCTGGCGTACGAGGCGGACGGGCAGCCGCTGACGCCGGAGCACGGATACCCGCTGCGGCTGCTCGTTCCCAGCCGCTACTTCTGGAAGAGCGCGAAGTGGCTGCGCGGCCTCGAGGTCTCGGACGTGGACCGGCCGGGCTTCTGGGAGGGCTACGGGTACCACAACGACGCCGATCCGTGGAAGGAAGAGCGCTACGGTTTCTAGGCGGCCACGACTCCGCCGCTGACCCCGCAAGCCTCGTCCCGCGGCTTCCGCTAGGTTCACTGGCGTGACGACGACCGCGACCAGCTTCGCCGTGCGCATCCGCGGCGCTGTCAAGCGCTACGGCCAGATCACCGCCGTCGACCGGCTCGACCTCGACGTTCCGGCCGGCACGTGCGTGGGGCTGCTCGGCCCCAACGGGGCCGGCAAGTCGACCACCATGAAGATGCTCACCGCCCAGGCGATCGCGGACGAAGGCGAGATCGAGGTGCTCGGCTACCGGCTGCCCCGGGAGTCCAAGCAGGCGCGGGTCGAGTGCGGCGTCGTGCCGCAGCTCGACAACCTCGACACCACGCTCACCGTCGAGGAGAACCTCCGCGTGTTCGCGTGGCTCTACCGGCTGGGCCGCGCGGAGAGGCGCCCCGCCATCGACCGTGCACTGGCGATCGCGAACCTGTCAGACCGCCGCGGCACGCGCGTCGACAAGCTCTCCGGCGGCATGCGCCGGCGCCTGCTGATCGCCCGCGCGCTCGTCCACCGGCCACGCCTCGTGCTGCTGGACGAGCCGACGGTCGGGCTCGACCCCCAGGTCCGCCAGGAGCTGTGGGCCCTGATCGACGGCCTGCGCAGCGAGGGCGTGTCGATCCTGATGTCGACCCACTACATCGAGGAGGCGGAACGCCTCGCCGACACCGTCACGATCATGTCGCACGGGCGCGCGATCGCCGAGGGGCCGCCACACGAACTCGTCCTGCGGCATGCGGGACAGCAGGCGCTCGAGGTGTACGGCCCGCCGGCGCGGCTGACGGAGGTCGAGGCGGCCGCGGCGGAGCAGGGTCTGCAGACGCGACGCACCGGCACCAGCGTCGCGGTGCTCGGAGAGCGCCGCAACGGCTTCATGGCGGGCGACCCGGGGACGACGACGCGTCCGGCCAACCTCGAGGACGTCTTCGTCCTCCTGACAGGCGAGCACATCGAGTGAGCGCCGCGCCGCAGGCCCAGCCACGGCTGCACCGGCTGGAACGGCCGGCGATCGCCGGCGTGCTGATCCGCGAGATCATCAACTTCTCGTCGTTCTGGCGCTCCGCCACCTTCTCGTCGACCGTCGACCCGACCATCTACCTGCTGGCGTTCGGGTTCGGGTTCGGCTCGCTGGTCTCGAGGGTGCAGGGGTACGACTACGTGGAGTACGTCGGCACCGGAACGGTGGCGACCGCGGTGCTGTTCGCGAGCGCGATGCCTGCGATGTTCGGCACGTTCGTGAAGTACCGGTTCCAGCGCACGTACGACGCCATCCTGGCTGCGCCGGTCGACACCGAGGAGCTCGTCACCGCGGAGGCGCTCTGGATCGCCGTCAGGGCCGGAACGTACGGATGCGTCCCGTTGCTGGTGGCGATGGTGTTCGGGCTCGACCCGAGCTGGGGGATGCTGACCGTGCCCGCAATCGCGTTCGTCGCGGGGTTCGGCTGGGCCGGATTCGGCACGTCGGTTGCCGCGACGATGAACTCGATCGACAGCTTCAGCTACGTGATGAGCGGCGTGATCACGCCCATGTTCCTCGTGGCCGGGACGTTCTTCCCGCTGACGAAGCTGCCCGAATGGGCGCAGGTGGTCGCGAACGTCAACCCCCTGTACCACACGGTCGAGCTCGTCCGCCACGCCGCCTTCGGGTTCCACCTCGGTGCGGACGCCTGGCACTTCGGCTTCCTCTTGGGCTTCGCCCTGCTCATGTGGCGGTTCGCCATCCGGCGGATGACCGCCCGTCTGATCGACTGATGGTCGAGGCGTTCAGCAGCCGGCTGCAGCAGCTCGTCGACATAGATTCGCCATCCGACGGGCTGGAGCAGGAGCGGGTCGCGGAGCTGCTGGCCGGATGGCTCGAGCCGATGGGGTGCGGCGCGGAGTGGGTCGACGAGCCCGACGGCCCGGCCCGCAGCATGGCGATCACCATGCGCGGCGACGGCGACGGGGTGGTCTGCCTGCTCGGCCACACCGACACCGTGTTCCCCGCCGGCACGGTCTCGGAGCGCCCGTTCCGGCGCGAAGGAGTGCGCTGCTTCGGTCCCGGCGTCGCCGACATGAAGGGCGGGCTGGTGCTCGCCGCGATGGCGATGGAGCGATACGCGGGAGCCCGCCGCCCGTTCGCCGAGCTGCGACTGCTGGTCTGCGCGGACGAGGAGGTGCGGCTCCGCGCGCCGGCCGTCTGCTCCCGGGCCGCCGGCGCGCGAGCGGCGCTGGTGTTCGAATGCGGCCGCGAGAACGGCGACATCGTGACGGCCCGCAAGGGGGCGATCTGGCGCACGATGGAGCTGACCGGCGTCGCAGCGCACGCAGGCGCTGACACTGCTCGCGGGCGCAGCGCCGTCTCGGCGCTCGCGGCCGAGATCCTGCGGATCGAGGGGCTGAAGGCCGGCCGGCCGGAGATGACGTCGGTGGTCACGACCGTCCAGGGCGGCACCGCGGCAAACACCCTCCCGGGGAACGCCGGCGCGACGCTCGACATCCGCTCCAGCGTGCCGGCAGACCTCGACCACGCGCTGGCCGAGCTGGCGACGGGCGGCCCGTACGACGGCGTCTCGATCGAGATCGTCGATCGCGGAACCTGGCCGCCGATGCCGCGCGACCCGCACCTCGCGGCGGCCGCGATCGCGATCGGCTCGGAGCTGGGCCTGACCATCGGCGAGGAGCTCTCGGGCGGCGTCTCCGACGGATGCTGGACGGGCGCGGCGGGCATCCCCACGATCGACGGCCTCGGCCCGGTCGGCGCCCTGGATCACACCGACGCCGAATGGATCGAGCTCGAGACGGTCGAGCGGCGCCTGGAGCTGGCCGTCCGCTTGATCGAACGGGCGGCTCAGCTGTAGTCGATCGAGCCGGCGGCCTCCTTCTGGACGAACTTCACGTTCGGGCAGTCGCGGACCGGGGCGATCCAGCGGCGAAGCGGATGGTCGAACTGGAACGCCGACCTCAGCGAGTTGGCCGAGCGCTCGCGGCTGGTCAGGAGCGGCAGGCCGAAGTTCTCGGAGGCGAACTTGATCACGGACGTGAAGTCGTACGTCGTGTGGTCGATGCCCCGGCGGGCCCACGGTGAGACGACGAGCAGCGGCGAGCGGATGCCGAGCCCGAAACGGTCGATGGTCGGAGGGCGCACGTGGTCGTAGAAGCCGCCGAAGTCGTCCCACACGACGACGATCGCCGTGCTCTTCCAGAAGCGGGAGCGGACGACCGCGTTCACCATCCGCGCCGTCCAGTTCTCCCCCTCGCACAGCGACGGGCCGCCCGGATGGTCGCTCTCGTCGAACGGCGGCGTGATCCACGTGATCGATGGCAGGTACCCCTGTCGGAGGTCCGACGGAAACCATTGCCAGGGGGCGTAATGACGCCCCCAGTCGGCGCGATCGCGAACATCCTTGACGGCGTCCAGCGCCACCCACCCGTACCCCAGCTGCCCGGGCATCGCGCCGTACGTGGCCCACGAGACGCCGGGCCGGCCGTTGATCGCGCCCGCCACGCTGGGGATGTCGAGGCACACCGACCTGCGGCCTGCAACCGACATGGTGTCCTCCGACGCGATCGGCACCGTCACGTCCGGCGGGCCGTCGCAGCCCCACCACCGTGTGCCGATGCTCGGTCCGTCGATCACGCCGCCGGACTGGCCGGCCACCGCGTACAGGTGGTTCGGGTAGCTCGAGCTGGGCACCGATGTGAACATGCGGTCGCCCAGCGCGTAGCGCTTCGCCCAGCCCCAGTACGCGGGGAGCTGCCCTGGCGTCGCGGTCGTGTACGCCTTCAGCGTGTGCTCGCCGGCCTTGTCGACGACGCGCGAGAACCCGTTCATCCTCCCGCCGTTGACGTCCTGAACGTGCGCCCAGTGGTTGTGCTGCAGATCGACCTGCTTGTCGGGCAGCGCGGTCAGCGGGACGACGCTGCCGTCGTACGTGACCCCGGTGGTGGCGCCGTCGCCCTCCGGGAACCTGCCGAACAGGTTGTCGTAGGTGCGGTTCTCCTTGATGATGTAGACGATGTGCTTGATCGGAGTCGTGGACGCGGCGTCGGGCAGCACGGCTCTTCGGGGTGCGGGCGGCGGCGCGGCCGACGAGGGCACCGCCGCCCACCTCCCCGCGGATCCCTCCCCGGTCAGCCACAGCGTGCCGGCGACCACGGCGAGCAGCGCGACGCCACCGCGCACGCTCATGCCCGGCTGCACTCGAGCCCCGAGAAGTCTGCGGGATCCGGGCTCGGCCGGCTGGGCGCCCCGGCGACTCGGTAGACGTCCATGGTGTCATCGCCGTGCACGAGCCGCAGGAACGGCACGGACCGGAACCGGGCCGGATCGACGTCCTTCTCGAGCGTGTTCACCATGCTGCCGATGCGGACGTCCTTGACGACGAGGACGTAGTCGACGCGCTCGCGGCGGAGGAACGCCCGGTGCGACGCGGGGTCGCGAAAGAACGCGTGAGCGCCGAGCACGATGTCGAGCACGGTGTGGAGCTCGGCGGGGCGGAGGTACGGTCCCATCCCTTCCGCAACGCTGACACGGCCGGTCTGCGCGGCGAACGTTCCCAGCGTGAGCCGGTCGACCAGGAGGCGTGAGCCGCAAGGCACGTGCGCGTCGACCCAGCCGGTCACCCGGAGCGCCCGATCGCCGTTCTGCTTCCAGCCGTGCCGGGCCGGCGCGCCGGCGTACGCGGCGCCGGCAGCCGTAAGCACGACCGCCGACACGCACAGGGCCGCCGGCAGCCAGCCACGGATCGGCGCCGCCAGCCCTACGGCCCACTCCGCGCAGCCGAGCACCAGCAGCAGCCCCAGCAGGCAGGCGTAGTCGTAGAGGCGGTGCGGCCCGAAGGTGCCGGGGATGTAGGTGTCGTACCGGTATGAGAATGCGAGGGACACGGCCAGCAGCACGCCGGAGAGCAGCACCACGAACAGTCCGAGCGGCCGCAGCTCGACCGGAAACCGCCACAGCATGAGCAGCGCGACCAGGACTGCGGCCACGGGGACGAGCACCACGGCGACGTCGCCGGCCGGACGTGCGATCACGCTGGCGACGAACCCGCGGGCCAGGTGGTCGGGCGCGATGTACCAGTGGCCGCCCGCGCCCGTGCGCCTGACGAGCTCGCCGGTGAAGAGCGATGCGGTCGGATCATTCCTTGCGCCGAAGGAGGCGTACTTGTCGCCCCCGCCGGCACCCTGGAACCCGACGTCCCCGCCGGAGAGGCCGAGGGACGCGCCCCACACGACCACGGTGACGGCGACCACGCCGGCGAGGCGCAGGATCACCGGCCACCGCACCGGCCCGGTGACCAGCATCGCCGCGGCGTAACAGCCGAGCCCCAGCATCAGCACGAACGCCGGGATGCCGTGGCTGCCCGCCGCGACGGCGAACAGGATGCCCGCGGCCACGGGCTCCGCGCGGCCCGAGCCGCCGCGCAGGGCGCGGATGCCGAGCAGCAGCGCACATACGGCCGCCATGCGGCCGGTGTTCTCGGCGGTGTAGACGTCGAGGTCGCGATGCAGCTCGTTGTCAACGAGGACAAGGGCGAGCAGCGGCAGCAGCGCGGCCACCCGCCGCAGGCCGAGCTCCCGTCCGAGGCCGTACAGCCCGCATGCCAGCCCGACCGCGGCCAGCCAGAGCAGCGCCCCCATGGCAGGCAGCGGGGCGCTCCCGATCAGATAGCTCATCCCGGCCTGGTAGCTGTTCAGGATCACCTTGCTCACCGTCGGGGTGTACGAGGCGCCCCACTGGAGCGTGTGTGAGGGAACGCGGCCGGCGTCAGCGATCTCCATGCCGTCCGCCCAGTAGCGCCACGGGCCGAACATGCTGAAGTTGAGCAGCGGCGAGAACCGGAGCCGCATGAGCGCGAAGACGAGGATCGCCGCCAGGCCGGCCCCCTCCAGCCAGGGCTGCGCGAGCAGGTCATCCCGGAGGGCGGCCGCGTGCGCGCGCAGGCCGTCGCGCCGGACGGCGACGAGCCAGAGCGCCGCGGTGACGAGCAGGAGCAGGAGCACGTACGTCACCGCGTTCAGCACGTGAGCGATCTCGAGCACGACGCCGCAGAGCGCGCAGACGGCGTAGCCGAGCCCGAAGCAGAGGGCGAGCCGCGTGGGGATCCCGGCTTGGCCGGGCCGGTGCAGCGCGAGGCTCGCGCCGGCCCCCGGAATCACCATCGCGACGAGGGCGGTGAGGATGGCGCCGGCGTTCAACCGGCGGCAGTGTACCCGCGGCTCGGCGGTACGGGGGCCGCACTCGTTGCCGCCGCGGGTGGCCGGAACGCGCGCGCATGCCCGTCTATGCTCGCCCTGTGACGTATTCGATCGTCGCCCGTGACGACGACGGCCGGCTCGGTGTCGGCGTGCAGACCTGCGTGATGGGCGTGGGTGCCATCTGCTCGTGGGCGCGGGCCGGCGTCGGCGCGGTCGCGACCCAGGCGTTCAGCCAGCCGGGATACGGTCCCCGGCTGCTTGACCGCCTGCAGGCCGGCGAGGCGCCGGAACAGGCGCTCGACGCGCTGCGTGGTGCGGACGACCGGCGCGACCAGCGGCAGGTGGCCGTCGTGGCGGCGGACGGCTCGGTCGCGGCCGCGACCGGGTCGGACACCATCCCGTATGCGGGCGACGTGCGGGCCACGGGCGTCAGCTGCCAGGCGAACATGATGGCCGCTCCCGGTGTCCCCGAGGCGATGCGGGAGGCGTTCCTGCACGCGCGCGGCTCGCTCGAGCGCCGCCTGCTTGCGGCGCTGGTCGCGGCGGAGGCGGGCGGCGGCGACTTCCGCGGCCGGCAGTCGGCGGCACTCCTCGTCGTCGAGGCGGAACGGAAGGAGGAGGCGTGGGACGGCGTCATCACCGACCTCCGGGTGGACGACGATCCCGAGCCGCTGGCCGCCCTGGGCCGGCTGGTGGACGTCGCGGAGGCATACCGGCTGATGCAGACCGCGACGGAGGCGGCGAAGAGCGGCGACGTCGCGGATGCCGCCCGCTCGGCCGCACGGGCTCGCGCGCTTGCTCCGCACGACCAGAACGTGCTCGGGTTCGATGCGATGCTGCGGGCGCACGGTGGCGATCTGGCACCGCTCCACGAGCTGCTCGACCGGCGGCCGGGGACGATGATGCTGGTCGACTGGCTGCGCGCCCACGGCGAGATCCAGCTCGACGACACGACGATGGAGCTGCTCCGCTCGCGTCACGGCGTGCGGCGGTAGATCGGGACGCCGTTCACCGTGGCGGCGAGCCGGTAATGCTCGTCCAGCAGCTTCGCGGCGCCGCCCGCCGGATCGAGAGCCGAAGGCGGCTGTTCGACCACCACCAGCAGCGGCCGGGACGGCGATGCGAGCGCGTGCCGCGCCTCGCCCAGCGCACCCGGGATGGCCTGGATGTTGCGGTACCACATGTACCGCACCGCGGGCGGCCGGTCGCTGAGGTAGTACACGTTGGCCGCCGCCCACATGACGAAGATGCGGTCGCCCGGCCGACTGTGCGACCGCACCCATCGTGCGACCGCGCCGTCGTGCTGCAGGTGGGCGTCGTCCGGGAACACCGTGCGGGCCTGTGCGGCCGGCGAGTCGAACCAGAGCGGGACGGCGGCGGACATGGCCCACACCGCCAGACCCGCCGTGACGCCCGCGACCAGGCCGGCGCGGCGGTCTGCGACCCGTGCGACGCCGACGCCCGCGATCGCCGCCAGCGGCGCGGCGAGCTGGATGTAGTAGTGAGCGTGGAAGTTGCCGCCGCCGAGGACGCCGACCGCGGCGGCGACGAGCCAGATCCGGAGCAGCACCGGCGCGCGGCGCCAGCCGTAGGCGGCGAGCAGGGCAAGTGCTGCGAGGGCGCGCGCAACCTGGGGGAACGTGTCCCAGAACTGGGACAGGCGCCCCGACAGCGAGCCGGACAGGATCGAATCGCCCTGACCGCGGTACGTCACCATGGCATACCACCAGTCCGAGAGGCTGGGAGCGCTGACCGCAGCGGCGGCGACGGGCAGCGCCGCCGAGACGACGATGACGGCGGCCGGCACGATGCCGGCGCGCCGGCGGCAGGCGAGCAGATAGACAACGGCCGCCAGTCCGCCGTCGAAGCCCGACTGCTTGAGCAGCACCGCGCAGCCCGTCAGCAGCCCGCAGACGACCAGCCACGGCCAGGCGCCGCCGCGACGGAGGTACGCGACGAAGGCGAGCAGCGACAGCACCGCGGGCAGCGAGGCGAGCAGCTCACCGGACAGCGTGAACGACTCGATCAGCGGAGACGCTCCGAGCGTCGCGAGGAGCAGGCCGGCGGCGATCGCAGGTATCCTGCCCGCCGTCCGGTGCGCCAGGGCCATGACGGCCACGACCACCAGTGCCCCGACCACTGCGGCGACCACGTGGATCGCGGCCGTGGAGCCATTCCCGACATGCAGGACCGCCCGAAACACCAGCAGCAGCCCCTGGGGGCGGTCGACCCACGCCTGGTCGTAGAGGCGGGCGCCGCCCGCCCACAGCCGGGCAACCTCGCCGTACCCGCCCTCGTCGGCGGTCAGCGGAGCGTGGACGAACGGAAGGCGGACGACGACGGCCACGGCGGCCGCGAGGACGGCGGCGAGCGCTGGGGGCCGCCACGCGCCCACATCGACCGGCCCACGGTCGTGCTCGCGGCGGTCGCCTTCCTGGTCGCGCTGGGCGCGCAGATCCTGACGTTCGGGCTGTCGCTGACGCCCGACCGCTACGTCCTCGTGCTGCTCGCCCCCGCGCTCGTGATCGGGCGGGGCCGGCGGTTCATGCTCGATTTCGTCCCCTTCGTGCTGTTGATCGTCTGGTACGAGGAGTGTCGCGGACTGGCGCACACCGTGCATCCATCGCCCTTCTACACACCGCACCTGGACGTCGAGAAGGCGATGTTCTTCGGCCGCGTGCCTTCCGTCGTGCTCCAGGACTGGCTCTGGAAGGGCCATCTGATGTGGTACGACCAGGTGCTCTCCGCGGCCACGCGCATCCACTTCATCGTGCCGCCCACGCTCGCCTTTGCGCTGTGGCTCCGGCGCCGCGCGCTGTTCTACCGCTTCGCCGCGACGCTGCTGACCCTCAGCTACGCGGGAGCGCTGACCTTCGCGCTGTACCCGGCGGCGCCGCCGTGGGCCGCCGCTGAGCACGGGCTGATTCCCTACCTGGCCAACCCCGCAGGCGAGCAGGCGGTCAGCTCACCGCTGCCGACCGACTCGGGCCCGCTCTACCACCTGGTGGACGGGAACCCCTACGCGGCCATCCCGTCGCTGCACGGCGGCTACTCGTTCCTGGTGTTCCTGTTCATCGCCACCCTGGTGTGGAACACGCGCTGGCGCTGGACGGCCGTTCCGGCCTTCCTCTACCCGGTGGTGCAGTGCTTCGCAGCGGTCTACACCGGGAACCACTACGTCATCGACCTCCTGATCGGCTTCGTCTACGCGACCGCGGCGCTGTTCGGCGTCCGCTGGTTCTGGCGGCGCCAGGGATGGCCCGAGTGACCGCGCTGGCCGAGGCTCCGGCCGGGCAGGAGGCTGTCCAGCCTCCGCGCCTGTGGGGACTCGGCTACCCGCTGGCGGTGTGGGCCGGCTCGCGCGCCGCCGTGTACCTCGTGATCGCGATGCAGGCGTGGACGACGCGCCGGCCGCGCGGAGCGGGCGTTTCGTGGGACGCGCTGTTCTCGTCGCTCGGCGACTGGGACGCGACGTGGTATCAGTGGATCGCCCAGCACGGCTACGACCCGTCGATCGCCCACGGCAACACGGCGGCGTTCTTCCCGCTCTACCCGATCCTGTGGGCGCCGCTGACGTGGCTGCCGGGCCCCGTGACGCTGTGGGGCACGCTGCTCGCGTCGCTGCTGTTCGCCGGCGCGCTGTGCCTGCTCTACCGGATCACGCAGGGCCGCTACGACGAGGGCATGGCACGCCGCACGGTGCTCTACCTCGCGGTCTTCCCGCTCGCATTCGTCTTCTCGCTGCCCTACGCCGAGTCGCTGTTCCTGCTCTGCGCGCTGGGGGCGTTCGCCCTGACATGGCACGGGCGCTGGTGGGGCGGTTCCCTGCTCGGAGCGCTCGCGGTGCTCGCGCGGCCGACGGGCATCGCGCTCTTACCGGCGCTCGCGTGGCGGCGATACCGCCAGCGGGGACTCGATCCCGTTGCGTACCTCCCGCTCCTGCTGCTGCCGGCGGCGGAGCTGGCGTTCTTCGGCTACCTGTTCTGGCGGACCGGCGACCCGTTCGCGAGCCTGCACGCGCAGAAGCGCGGCTGGGGGCGAAGCGTCTCGGTGCTGCCCGTCGTGCTGGCGAAGGGCTTCTGGGATGGCATCACCGCCGCGCACCTCCGCTACTTCGTCCACGTCGGCTTCACCCTGCTTTGGTGCGGGCTCTGGTACTGGGCATGGCGGCGCCTGCGCCTGCCCGCGGAGTACCTGGTCTTCGCGGCGCTGCTCATCATCCTGCCCACGAGCGGCGGGCTGATCGTGTCGATGGGGCGATTCGGGATGGTCGGATTCCCCTTCTTCTGGGCACTGGCCGACCTCGGCCGCGACGAGCGCGTCGACACGGTCATCAAGGTGACGTTCCCGCTGATGCTCGCGGCGCTCGTCTTCGTCACGTTCGGGCCGCGGACGTTCACACCCTGACCGCCCCGCCGCGCCCGCGCGCCGCGGGGTTGACACGCCGCGGCGCCGCTGTACCTTGGAGCAACAGCGTCGTCTCTTTCTCGGGTAGGGGACACCGCACAGGCGTTACGGTCGGGGGCCAGGGAGCGGGCCCCCGATCCATTTAAGCGGCCGGCCGGGTCGCCCGGGCGCGAACGACGGAGGGCCCGCCGAAGCGGGCCCTCCATGCATCGTGCAGATCGAGATCGATCTACATCATGTCCGGCATGCCGCCGCCCATCGGGGCGGGAGCGTTCTTCTCCGGTGCCTCAGCCACGACAGCCTCGGTGGTGAGGATGTTCTTGGCGATGGACGCCGCGTTCTGCAGCGCTGAGCGCGTGACCATGGCCGGGTCGATGATGCCCGACTTGACCAGGTCGACGATCTCGCCGGTGTCGACGTTGAGGCCCTGGCCCGCCTTGGCGGCCCGCACCTCGTTGACGACGACCGACCCCTCCAGCCCGGCGTTCTCGGCCAGCTGGCGGAGTGGCTCCTGCAGCGCGCGCTCGATGATCTGCGCGCCGGTCCTCTCGTCACCCTCCAGCTTGGCGGAGTCGACGGCCTTGATGGCGTGCAGCAGCGCCACGCCACCGCCCGGCACGATGCCCTCCTCGAGGGCCGCGCGGGTGGCCTGCAGCGCGTCCTCGACGCGGTGCTTCTTCTCCTTCATCTCGGTCTCGGTGGCTGCGCCAACCTTGACCACCGCGACGCCGCCGGCCAGCTTGGCCAGCCGCTCCTGCAGCTTCTCGCGGTCGAAGTCGGAGTCGGTCGACTCGATCTCGGACTTGATCTGCTTGATCCGGCCCTTGATCCCGTCGCTGTCGCCGGCACCGTCGATGATCGTCGTCGAGTCCTTGTCCACGACGATCTTGCGGGCGCGGCCGAGCTGGGCGACCGAGGTGTTCTCGAGCTTCAGGCCCATCTCCTCGGTGATGACCTCGCCGCCGGTCAGGATGGCGATGTCCTCGAGCATGCGCTTGCGGCGGTCACCGAAGCCCGGCGCCTTGACGGCGACGGCGGTGAAGGTGCCGCGGAGCTTGTTGACGACCACCGTCGCGAGCGACTCGCCCTCGACGTCCTCGGCCACGATCAGCAGCGGGCGACCGGCCTGGATGACCTGCTCGAGCACGGGCAGGATGTCCTTCACGGCGCCGATCTTCTGATTGGCGATGAGGATGTACGGGTCGTCGAGCACGGCCTCCATGCGCTCGGAGTCCGTGATCATGTAGGGCGACAGGTAGCCCTTGTCGAACTGCATGCCCTCGGTGAACTCGAGGTCCAGGCCGAACGTCTGGCCCTCCTCGACGTTGACGACGCCGTCCTTGCCGACCTTCTCGATCGCATCGGCGATGACGTCGCCGATCTCGCGGTCGCGGGCCGAGATGGTGGCGACCCGGGCGATGTCCTCCTTGCCCGAGATCTCCTTGGCCTGCTTCTTGATGTCGTCGACGACGTTCGCGACGGCCGCCTCGATACCGCGCTTGAGGCCCATCGGGTTGGCGCCGGCCGAGACGTTCTTCAGGCCCTCGCGGACGATCGCCTGCGCAAGCACCGTGGCGGTCGTCGTGCCGTCGCCTGCAACGTCGTTGGTCGCCGTTGCGACCTCGCGCACCAGCTGCGCGCCCTGGTTCTCGAAGACGTCCTCGACCTCGATCTCACGCGCGATCGTGACGCCGTCGTTGGTGATGGTCGGTGCGCCGAACTTCTTGTCGAGCACGACGTACCGCCCCTTGGGGCCGAGGGTCACCTTGACCGCGTCGGCCAGGATGTCGACGCCGCGCTGAAGCGAGCGGCGTGCATCCTCATTGAACTTCAGTTCCTTGTGTGCCATTCGCTCTCCTACGCCTTAGCCTTGACCTTGCTGGTGGCAACCTTCGCCAGGATGTCGGACTCGCGGAGGATCAGGTACTCCTCGCCGCCGACCTTGACCTCCGTCCCGCCATACTTGGAGAAGATCACCTCGTCGCCCTTCTGGACGTCGAGTGGAACGAGCTTGCCGTCCTCGTAGCGGCCGGGGCCGACTGCGAGCACGTTGCCGCGCTGCGGCTTCTCTTTCGCCGTATCCGGCAGGACGATGCCGCTTACCGTCGTCTCCTCCTCATCGAGGACTTCGACGATGACGCGGTCGCCCAGAGGCTTCAGATCCATGCTACCTCCATCGCGATTGCAGACCTTCACGTTTTGGCACTCGCACCACTTGAGTGCCAACAGCGATCATAGCATCCGGCTCGCGACCGTCAAGCCGGTTCCTGGCACTCGCGTGGTGCGAGTGCCAACGCCCGCAGCGTGGGCAGCGCGGCAAGGGCTATGAGGGCCGCCAGGACGTACGTGACGCGATCGGAGCTGGCCTCTGCAAGGGCGGCGCCCGCGGCCGGTCCCACGAAGAACCCGAACCCCCAGCACACGTTCATCGCGCCCAGCACCATGCCGTGCGGCAGCCCCACCTCGTCGGCTCCGGCAGCGGCCAGCGGAAAGGAGACCGCGTACTGCCCCGAGATCGCGGGAGTGAAGACGACGTAGAGCACCGCGATCGCCAGGGCCGAGGTCGGCACGGCGAGCAGCGCGAGCATCCCCGCCATCCCCGCGATCGCCACCATGGCGATCCGCACGCCGCCGGCCCGGTCGTACGCGCGGCCGATCAGCAGCTGCGTGCCCGCGGCCGTCACGCCCGCCAGCCCGAGCAGCAGGCTGATCGCGGACGCCGAGTAGCCCGCTGTGCCCATCCGCAGCGGCACCAGCGTCTCCACGAGCCCAGACATCACCGCCACCAGCGACATGACGAGCACGGCGACGGCGAGCAGCCGCGACCGCAGCGCGACGGTGAACGTCTCCACCAGGCCCATGCCGCCGGCGTGGGTGCTCCGCACGTCGGCCGGGAAGACGGACGCGACGCCGAGCAGAGCGGCGACGGCCGCCAGGATGACGAACGGTGCGCGGATGCCCAGCTGGCTGCTCAGCGGCCCCACGACCACCGGCCCGAGCAGCGCGCCGACGCTGCCGCACGTCATCGCGAACCCCAGCGCCGAGCCGCGGCGCTCCGGCCGCGTGCCGGACGAGAGCCACGCGAGCCCTGCCGTCCACGAGATGGCGGACGCCACTCCCTGGCCGAAGCGGGCGGCCAGCAGCACCCAGAAGCTTCCGGCGACCGCATAGGCGAGCGTCGACACCGTCATCAGCGCGACGCCGGCGACGGTGATCCGCTTGGGCCCCAGCCGGTCCGCCACGCGCCCGGCCGGGAGCGCCATCACCAGCGTCGCGGCGCTGTACGCGCCGATCACGGCGCCCGCCTGCGTCTTGCTGAGATGCAGCGTGCGCACGTAGTCCGGCAGCAGCGGCACGATCGCGAACATCAGCAGCGCGTCGAAGAACACGATTGCGTAGATGGTGACGGTCAGCCGACGCATCGCGGCAGGGTATCGAAGGCCCCCGGCACCCGATATGATGGCCGCCGATGGAGGCCCTCAACTTCTACTCGCCCGTGGTGGCCGACCAGCTTCGCCACCGGCGCAAGACGGCCACCATCCGCCTCGGCGACAAGTCCGTGAAGTACCGGAAGGGCATGGTCGTGTGCGTCCTCGCCGGCCAGCGGTTCGGCGTGCGCGAGAAGATCTTCGATGCGGTGATCGACAAGGTCGAGGTCAAGCCGCTGCGCGATGTGTCGCCCCGCGAGATTCAGCACGACAACCCGGAGGTGCGCCACATCGACGAGTTCGTGCACTTTCTCGGCCAGCTCTACAACCGCGACGTCACGGAGGAGGACACCGTGACGGTGATCCACTTCTCCGAGATCCGCAGCTCCGTGTGACCGGATCGCTCGACGCGCTGGCCGAGCGGCTCGACCGCCGGCTGGCGGAGGCGCAGCGACGCGACCGCGTCCCGGCTCTGTCGGCCGCCGTGGCGGCCGGCGGCGAGCAGACCTGGAGCAGGGCGATCGGGCTGGCAGACGTCGACGCGGGCCGGGGCGTGACGCCGGACGATCAGTTCCGGATCGGCTCGATCACCAAGGTCGTGACCGCGATCTGCGTGATGCAGCTCCGCGACGAGGGCGTGCTCGACCTCGACGACGCGCTGTCCGACCACCTGCCGGCGCCGCAGCGCGGGCCGACCATCCGCCGGATGCTGTCCCACCTGTCGGGGCTGCAGAGGGAGCCGGTGGGAGACGTCTGGGCGACGATGCAGCTGCCCTCCATGGATGACCTGGTGGAGATGCTGCCGAACGCCGAGCTCGTCCTGCGGCCCGGCGAGCAATGGCACTACTCCAACCTCGCATTCGGGCTGCTGGGGGCGATCGTGCAGGAGAAGCGCGGGCGGCCGTACCCCGAGGTGATTCGCGAGCGGGTGCTCGACCCGCTCGGCATGCACCGCACCACCTGGCTGCCGGAGCACCCACATGCGGTCGGATATCTGGTCGATCCGTACGCCGACACGGTGCGGGTCGAGGAGCCGATCTTCTCGGAGGGCTTCGGGCCTTCGGGGCAGCTCTGGAGCACGCCGGCGGACCTGCTGCGGCTGGGCGGGTTCCTGGCCGCCCCGTCAGACGATGTGCTCAGGGCCGCCACCGTCGATGAGATGCACCGGCTGCAGTCGATGTTCGACGAGGAGTGGACGCTCGGCTGGGGCCTCGGCGTGGCGCTCTACCGCTCGGGCGACCGCTTCGCCTCCGGCCACGACGGCGCCATGCCGGGATTCCTCGCTGCGCTGATGGTCGACCGGAAGCGCCGCCTGGCCGTCGCCGCCCTTGGCAACTCGGGCGCGCGCAACGACCCGCATGCGCTGGCGTCCGGGCTGCTCGACGACGCCCGAGAGCTCGTCCCCGAAGGGCACGAGGCGTGGCGCCCAGGCGACCCGCCGCCGTCCGAGCTTGCGGGCGTGCTGGGCCGCTGGTGGAGCGAGGGCGAGGAGTTCGTGTTCAGCCACCGGGACGGGAAGCTGCACGCGCGGTGGGCAGGCTCGTCGGAGGACAGCCCGCCCGCGGTGTTCCAAGCCGACGGCCCCGACCGCTACCGCGGCATCTCGGGGCGCGAGCGGGGAGAACTGCTGGCGGTGCTGCGGGACGGCTCCGGCCGGGTGCGCGAGCTGCGCTGGGCGGGCTATCCGTTCACCCGCGATGCGGCGGTGTTCGGGGCGAGCGACGACGCCCGCCCCGGCCAACCCACCTAGGCGGTCAGGCGGGAGGTGCCGGCGGCCAGGTCGGCCGAGATTGCGAGGAAGATGCCGGTGAGCGACGTGGGGTTCGGCTCGGCGAAGTAATTGCCGGGCGAGGCGATCTGCTGCAGCGCGGCGTTCGCGAGGATGGCGGGCTGCTCCTTCGCACCGCTCTGCGCCTGGCAGTCGAGCGCCCCTGCGCCGTTCAGGTCGTAGGCCACCGAATAGAGCAGGATGCCGGCGGCCTTCGCCGCCGAAGCGATGTTGACCGCGGTGCGGCACGGCTGGGTGCGGTAGGGGCTCGTGGCCGGAAGGTATGTCGGCCCCGTGTTGGCAGCACCGTCGGACAGGAACACGACCACCTTCTGCACGCCCGGCCGGCCGTGGGCGTCGAGCTCGGCCTTCGCCACATCGAGCGCGTTCGCATACGCGGTGCCGCCGCCGGCCTGGACGCAGCGGAGCGTGCGGACGAGATTGCTCGTGGGATTCAGCGCGCCGCCCGCCGAGCGGTAGTCGGACGACAGCCCGACGAGCAGGTAGGGCGCGGTCGGGCTGTTGTAATTCGACGTCGTCGCCACCGAGCAGGCCGTGCCGATGCTGGCGGCCGGCGGAAGCACCGCGAGGCCGACACGGTCGACCGTCGGATCCATCGTGCCCAGGAACGCCTCCACGCCCTTCTCCGCGTTGTAGAGCTTCTGGCCCTGCATCGAGCCGGTGCGATCGAGCACGACCATCACGTCGAGCGGCCGGGCTCCGCACGGCGAGCATGCCTGTGCGTGCACCTTGACCGGGATCGAATCGATGCCGAGCAGGCCGAGGAACGTCGTCTTCACCTCGGCGCTCTGGTCGACCGTGACCGTGTTCGCCGGGTTGCAGAACTGCGGGCCCGTGCTGCAGTTCGCCGACACGTTCAGGTGGACGTTCTGCGTGCCTGCGATCGGATTGCGGCCGCCTCCCTCTCCGCTGTAGGCGTGCGCCGTCGCGATCGCAAGCGAGGGATCGGGCAGCCGGTCGGCCGCCGCGGTGGCGGCCGCGTCAGTCGAAGCCTGGAGCTGGCCGCGGACGCGGTACGCATTCCCGAGGTCGATCACCGCGCCCGCCATCAGGAGCAGCACGAACATATAGGCGACGATCAGCGGCAGCGCCTGGCCGCGCTGGGAGCCGGCGCTGGGGGAGGGATAATCGGTATACCGGAGCATGTGTCCGGTGTACGGGCGCCGGGGTGAGCCAGAAATCCCCCAATCGGGGGTTTAGCGTTCCCGCGTGGAACGAGAAGCGGTGTTACTCGCCGAAGGCTTCGTCGTCCCAGACGGCCATCGAGACCGTCACCGTGCCCGCCTTGGGCTCCTCCCGGCGCACCGCGCGCCGCGCGCTGCGAAGCGCCGATCCGGCGCGCTCGACCAGCTCGTCGAAGCCCTCCGCGTGGGCCGGGCACGCCGCGATGCCGACCGCGGCCTGAGGCTGCAGTCCGTTCGGCGACCGCACCCGCGCCATGGCGCGGAGCACGCGCTCCGCCGCGACCGAGGCACTCCGGCTGTCGGTCTCGGCCATGATCACGCCGAACTCCGTCCCGCCGACGCGGCACGCGACGTCGAGCGCCCGCACGCTGCCGCCGATCGAGCTGCCGAGCAGGCGCATCGCCTCGTGCGTGTCGTCGCCCTCCTCCTCGAGGCCGTCGACGGATGCGAGGGCCAGGGCGACCGGCCGGCCATAGGTGCGGGAGCGCTCGATCTCGCGCGTGAGCGCCTCGACGAAGTGCCGGCTGTTCCAGAGGCCGGTACCGGCATCGCGCCGCTCGAGCATCGCCGCTTCGCCGCGGAGCCGCTCGACCTCCGCCTCCATCGCGGCAGCGCGCCGCCGCTCGCGCACGGCAAGGACGAGGGCCGACGCAAGCGCGCCGACGAGAAAGGCAATCAGGGCGTAGACGATCACCGGGACCTGGTCACGTTATCGCCGGGAACCTCCGCCGCGTCAACAACCGCCGCATCGCCGGCCACCTTCTCGGGCTTGCGGCGGATCTCGACGCCGAACAGCTCCGGTGCGCGGAGCGGCTCGCCGCATCGCCGGCACGTGATGCCCATCAGCGACACGATCGGCTCGTCGCACGCCGGGCAGGCGGACAGCACGCGGCCACCGCAGTCCGGGCAGACCTCCGGAATGCTGTGCTCGCCGCCACCCATGAAGCGCCGCCCCCAACCGCAGCCGAGGCAGAACGCGCAGCGGTCGCCAAGCTCGCGGTTGCGGTCGTACCCCATGCACTCATCCTACGGACTGGCTGCAGAACGCGCCAAACGAGTGAGGACGGAGTCCGCCCCACGGGGTAGACTCCTGGAAAGGATGGCAGTCGCCAGAGAAGCCACGCCGGTCGAGTCCGCGGAGGACGTGAAGCAGGCCGACCTCGACAGCGAGGACCTCCTCCAGATCTACCGCACGATGCTGATCACCCGCGGGATCGAGGAACGAGGGCACATCCTCTACCGGCAGGGCAAGATCCCCGGCAGCTTCTACACCGGCCGCGGCAATGAGGCGGCGAGCGTGGGCGTCGCGACGGCCATGCACGCCGACGACGTCGGAACGCCGATCCAGCGCGACATGGGCGTGCACGTGGCACGCGGGACGGAGCCGTGGCGCATCTTCGCGCAGTACATGGGCCGGGAGGACGGACTGGCAGCCGGGCGGGACGGCAACGTCCACATGGCGGACATCCGCCTCGGCCTGGTCGCGATGGTGAGCCACCTGCCCGCGCTGATGCCGGTCGCGGTCGGCTGCGCGCTGGCGTTCCAGATCCGCCGCGAGCCGCGCGTCGCCGTCGCCTGGTCGGGGGACGGCGCGATGGCGCGCGGGGACGCGCACGAGGCCATGAACTTCGCGGCCGTCCGGAGGCTCCCGGTCGTCTTCATCGTGGACAACAACCAGTACGCGTACTCGACGCCGAACCGGCTGGAGTTCGCGATCGACCATCTCGCCGACCGCGCGGCCGCGTACGGCTTCGAGGGCGTCGTGATCGACGGGACGGACGTCCTGACGGTGTACCGGGAGGCACACGCCGCGATCGAGAAGGCGCGGGCCGGCGGCGGACCGACGCTGCTCGAGCTGGTCACGCTGCGGATGGAGGGCCACGCCGTTCACGACGACGCCTTCTACGTCCCGCGCGAGAAGCTCGAAGAGTGGTCGCGGAAGGATCCGATCGAGCGCTACCGCCGCTGGCTGAAGCAGACCGGCGTGCTGAGCGAGTCGGGCGACGACGAGATCACCGTCGAGGTGAAGAAGCTGCTGAACGACGCGATGAAGCGCGCGGACGAGAGCCGGCTGCCGGATCCGGACGCTCTCGAGACCGGCGTGTACGCCGAGCCCGACGAACTGGACACACCCCACCACCGCTAGCCGGAAGACGAAGGACGGACAGTTGGCGACAAAGACGTACCTGCAGGCGATCTCGGACGGGCTGCGCGAGGAGATGCGACGCGATTCGCGTGTGTTCCTGATCGGCGAGGACATCGGGGTCTACGGCGGAGCGTTCAAGGTGACGCAGGGCTTCCAGCAGGAGTTCGGCGAGGATCGCGTGATCGACTCGCCGCTGGCCGAGACGGCGATCGCCGGCGCCTGCACCGGCGCGGCGCTGATGGGCATGCGGCCGGTCTGCGAAATGCAGTTCTCGGACTTCGTCTCGTGCGCGTTCGACCAGCTGGTCACCGTCGCGGCCAAGCAGCACTACCGGGTCGGCACGCCGGTGCCGATCGTCGTGCGCCTGCCGTCCGGCGGCGGGTTCTCAGGCGGGCCGTTCCACAGCCAGAACCCCGAGGGCTTCTTCGCCCACTGCCCCGGCCTCAAGATCGCCTGCCCGGCCACGCCGGCCGACGCGAAGGCGCTGATCATCGCCGCGATCCGCGACCCCAACCCGGTCCTCTACTTCGAGCACAAGCATCTCTACCGCCGCATCAAGGGCGAGGTGCCCGACGGCGACGTCGCCATCGAGTTCGGGAAGGCGCGCGTCCACCAGGAGGGCAGCGACCTCTCGATCATCACCTACGGCGCGATGGTCTACACGGCCGAGGAAGCGGCGCGCGCGGCGGCCGAGAAGGACGGCACGTCGGTCGAGATCATCGATTTGCGCACGATCACCCCGTGGGACAAGGAGGCGGTGCTCGCCTCCGCGGCGAAGACCTCCAAGGTGATCGTGCTGCACGAGGATACGCACACCAGCGGGTTCGGCGCCGAGGTTGCGGCGACGATCGGCGAAGAGGCGTTCGAGAGCCTGGACGCGCCGGTCATGCGCATCACCGCTCCGGACACGCCCGTTCCCTTCTCACCCCCGCTCGAGAAGGCGTTCCTGCCCCAGCCCGAAGACGTACTGGCGGGCATCGAGCGCCTCGCCGCCTATTGATCTCACCATCCGAGGAGCCGCCTTCATGGCCACAGGAACCGTCGTCGATGTCGTGATGCCCCAGATGGGGGTGAGCGTGTCCGAGGGGACGATCACCCGCTGGACGAAGCAGGTCGGAGAGCACATCGAGGCCGACGAGACGATCGTGGAGATCTCCACCGACAAGGTCGACACCGAGGTGCCGTCCCCCGTCAGCGGCGTCGTGCGCGAGATCCTCGCCAACGAGGGCGACACCGTCCCCGTCAACACGCGCATCGCCGTGATCGCAGCCGGCGACGAGGCGTCCGCCGGCCCGCCCGCGGCCGAAGCCCCCGCGCCGGCGTCGGACAACGCCGAGGAGACCCCGGCCACACCGCAGACCTCGCAGACGATGTCGGCGGGCGCCCCGCCGGCGCCGCAGCCGCCCGCCGCTGCACCGTCCACGGCGGCGCCGTCCGGCCGCAGCAACGGCGACGAGGACGACAGCTCCGGCCGCACGTTCATCTCGCCCGTGGTGGCCCGCATGCTTGCCGAGCACGGCCTCGACATCAACGCGATCCCGGGCACGGGCCGCGGCGGGCGGGTCACGAAGAAGGACGTGCAGGCGTTCGTCGACGGGGGCGGCGCAGCCCCCGAGCCGGCCCCACCCGCGGTGCACGACGTGCCGCACTTCGCACCTCCCGCCGAGGAGACGGTGGTCGTCGGCTCGCCGCCGCCGGCCCCGGCAGCGCCGCAGGCCGCCCCACCGCCGCAGGCCGCCCCGGCTCCTCCCCCCGCCGCGCCGCCCACCCCTGCACCGGCGGCCCAGCCGCTGGTCGCCTCCGGCAGCGACGAGGAGGTCTACCAGTTCAGCACCATCCGCAAGGTGATCGCCCGGCACATGCGCCATTCGCTCGACACCGCGGCGCACGTGACCACCGTGGTGGAGGTCGACATGACGGGCGTCGTCAACCTGCGGCGGAAGTGGAAGCCCGAGTACCAGCAGCGCTACGGCGTGAACCTCACGTACATCCCGTTCATCGCCCGCGCCACGATCGATGCGATCGGCCGGTGGCCGTGGGTGAACGCCGAGGTGCGCGGCGAGACCGCGCTGATCAAGAAGTCGGTGAACCTCGGGATGGCGGTCGCGATCGACGACGCCAAGGGCCTGATGGTCCCGGTCATCCCGCACGCGGAGGAGATGAACCTGGTCGGCCTGTCGCGCGCGGTGATCGAGATGGCGGAGAAGGCTCGCACGAAGACGCTGACGCCCGACGAGATGGCGGGCGGATCGTTCACCATCACGAACCCCGGCGTGTTCGGAGCGCTGATGGGGACGCCGATCATTCCCGAAGGTCAGGTGGCGATCCTCGACGTCGAGGCGATCGTGAAGCGGCCGGTGGTGGTGAGCGATGCGCACGGCAACGACTCGATCGCGGTCCGGCACATGATGTTCCTCTGCCTGTCGTACGACCACCGGCTGGTGGACGGGGCGTACGCGGCCCAGTTCATGGCGCAGATCAAGCAGAACCTCGAGCGCTGGGACGAGCAGTCGTTCGGGCTGTGACGGGGGCGTACCTCTACGAGCTGGGCGTCACGCCCTACGGCGAGGCGCTCGCGACGATGACCGAGCTGGCCGCGGCCCGGACGCAGGGCGCCATCCCGGACACCGTCATGCTCCTGGAGCACGACCCGGTGATCACGCTCGGGTCGCGGGCGGTGCGCGGCGAGGAGCTGCTGCTGGCGGCCGTCGAGTACACCCGGCGCGGCATCGAGGTGGTCGAAGTCAGCCGCGGCGGCCGTTCCACCTATCACGGCCCCGGCCAGCTCGTCTGCTATCCGGTGCTCGACCTGCGCCAGCGGGGCAAGGACCTTCACCGCTACGTCGCCGACCTGGAGCGAACGGTGATCGACACGCTCACCGCGTTCGGCCTCGAGGGCCGCGTGGTCGAGGGGGATCACGCGAGCGGCGTATGGGTGGGTGACCGCAAGATCGCCTCCATCGGCGTGCGCTGCGCGCGGTGGATCACGACGCACGGCGTGTCGCTGAACGCGAGCCTCGACCTGGACGTCTACGACCTGTTCGACGCGTGCGGGCTGGGCGGTGCCGATTTCACGTCGCTGGCAGCCGAGACGGGGCGAGACGTGGGCGTCGAGGATCTGCGGCCGGCGTTTCGTGAGGCGTTCGAGAACGTGTTCCAGGTCTCGTTCGACCCGCTGCCGGCGGCGGTCTGATGCCGTTCTCCGACCTCGCGCGCGAGCGCCCCGCCTGGATGAAGGTGCGCGCGCCGTCCGGCAACACCCGCTTCGCGGAGCTGCAGGGCATCATGCGCGAGGGCGGCCTGCACACGGTGTGCGAGGAGGCCCGCTGCCCCAACATCGGCGAGTGCTGGGGAAGGGGCACGGCGACGTTCCAGATCATGGGAGAGGTGTGCACGCGCGCATGCCGGTACTGCGCCGTGACGTCCGGCCGGCCCGAGGGCGCGCCGGAGCCGATGGAGCCGGCACGGGTTGCCCGCGCCGTCGAGCGCATGGGGCTGCGCCACGTCGTCATCACGTCGGTCGACCGCGACGACCTGCCGGACCGTGGCGCCGGGCACTTCGCCGCCACGATCCGCGCCGTCCGCCGGCGGGTGCCCGACTGCGGGATCGAGGTGCTCGTCCCCGACTTCCTCGGCTTCCGCGAGGAGGCGCTGCGCACGGTGCTTTCCGCGCAGCCCGACGTGTTCAACCACAACATCGAGACGGCGGAGCGGTTCTATCGCCGCATCCGGCCGAAGGGCGACTACGGCAAGGCGCTCGACCTGCTCGACCGCGCGAAGGACGTCTGGGCCGAGCTGCACCCGGATGCCGGCCCCCTCCCCACGAAGAGCGGCATCATCGTCGGCATGGGTGAGACCGACGACGACGTGGTCGCCATCATGCGCGACCTGCGCGATCACCGGGTCGACATCGTCACGATAGGGCAGTACCTGCAGCCCACCGAGCGGCACCTCCCGCTCCACCGCTGGGTCACGCCCGACGAGTTCAGGTCGATGCGCGAGCAGGGCGAGGCCATGGGCTTCGCCTCCGTCTTCGCAGGGCCGCTCGTCCGGTCGAGCTACCGTGCGGACGAGCAGCGGGTCGCGGCGGCAGGCGGCTCCCGCGCGGTCGCACACTGAGCCAACACACGGAGGAGCGCCATGGTCCCGGAAGCCCCTATGGAAGACGGCGCGGCCGGCAGGAAGCCGGCCGGTGACGGCTGGTTCGTCGTCAATGCCCGTGACGCGGAATGGCTGCAGAACGAGAAGTTCGGGCTCGGCGTCACGTTCGAGGGGACGCCCGACTTCCCGCACTACGGCATCAACATCCAGGTGATGATGCCCGGTCAGCCGAACTGCTACTACCACGCCGAGGAGGGGCAGGAGGACTTCGTCGTGCTGAGCGGCGAGTGCCTCGTGCTGATCGAGGGTGAGGAGCGCAGGCTCCGGCAGTGGGACCTCGTGCACTGCCCGCCGTTCACCGAGCACGTGTTCGTCGGCGCCGGCGACGGCCCGTCCGTGATCCTGGGGGTCGGTGCCCGCAACGCCGGTGAGGGGCTGGTCTATCCGGTATCGGAGCTGGCGCTCCGGCACGGGGCCGGCGTCACCGAGGAGGCGACCAGCGGTAAGGTTGCCTACGCCGGAGCACCCGAGACCGAGCACGTGCCCTACCCCGGGGGATTGCTCGACGGGGGCTGACCCGTAGAATCAGCGGGCGATGACCACGTTTCGGATCCTCCGCTGGGGCCCGGACGACCTTCCGCCCGTGGTCTGCCTGCATGATGCGCGAGGGCACGCCCGCCGCTTCGAGCGGCTGGCCCGGATTCTGGAGCCGGGCCGCCATGTCGTGGCCTATGACCTGCGCGGGCACGGCCGCTCTCCGTGGTCCGGGCCGCACACGCTGGAACAGCATGCCGACGACCTCGACGACGTGCTGGACAGGTCGGATATCGACCAGGCTGGCCTGATCGGCGAGGGCGTCGGCGCACGCATCGCGATCGAGTACGCGATCCGCAACCAGGAGCGGATCAACTCCCTGACGCTGCTCGATCCGCCCGTCGCGCCGCGTGTGGCCGAGATGCACGCCCGCGCGAGGCGCGAGCGGACAGGCGGCGGCTACTCGAGCGTCGATGACGCGATCGAGCAGCGCCGGCTGGAGGACGGCCTCGAGCACACGCCCCGCGGCCTGCTCGAGGAGGAGATGGCCGAACACCTCGTCGCGGACGAGGACGGCCTGTTTCGGTACCGCTACAGCCGCGAGGCGGCGGCCGAGGCGCTGGAGGCGGCCGCCGAGCCGGAGACGCGCCTGGCCGACGTGCTGTGCCCGACGATGGTGATCCGTGGCGAGCGCTCCCCGCTCGTCAGCGCGGACGACCTCGACGGGATCGCGGACGCCGTCCGGCGGCTGCGGATCGAGGAGGTGCCGGGCGGGCACGTGGTGCTGTGGGACGCCATGGCCGAGACGAGCGCGCTCGTTCGCGACTTCCTCGTCGCCAAGCGCAAGACCGCCTGAGAGCCTAAGCTGCCCCGGATGCGCGCACTCGTCCTCCAGCACATCGCCTGCGAGCCGCCCGGGGTGTTCGAGGACGTGCTGATCGAGCGCGGCGCGCAGATCCACCGCGTCGAGCTGGACGAGGGTGAGCGGCTGCCGGACTGGCGCGACGTCGACCTGATCGTTGCGATGGGCGGCCCGATGAGCGTGAACGACGAGAACGAGCATCCCTGGCTGGTCGAAGAGAAGCGGCTGATCCGCGAGGCGGTGCAGGCTGGGGTCGGGTACTGGGGCGCGTGCCTGGGCGTGCAGCTGCTCGCGTCGGCGCTCGGCGCTCGGGTCTACACGGGAGCGGTGCCCGAGGTGGGAATGCTTCCCGTCACGCTCACCGACGAGGCCATGGGCGACCCGGTGCTCGGCGGGCTGCCCCGAGAGCTGCCCTCGCTGCAGTGGCACGGGGACACGTTCGACCTTCCGGACGGCGCGGTGCTGCTGGCAAGCTCGCCGGCCTACCCGCACCAGGCCTTCCGGTACGGACGCGCCGCCTATGGGGTGCAGTTCCATGTCGAGGTGACGGGTGACATCGCACGCCAGTGGGCCGAGGTGCCGGCATACGTCGACTCCCTGGAGCGGACGCTCGGCGCCGGCGCTGCGCCGCAGCTGTTCGAGGAGTTCGACCGGTCAGCCGGCGAGATGCAGCGCCTGGCCCGCACGATGTTCGAGCGGTGGGTCGATGTCGCAGTCGCCGCGCCTCGATAACCGCTTCCTCGCCCTGCGCAGCGCGGCGCAGGATGCGACCGACTTCTCGATGCCCGACGATCGGGTGCGCGAGTTCATGCGACTCCGCGACGAAGGCGCCGACGCGGGGCAGATCGCGAGCGAGATGCGGCTCGAGCGGGAGGTCGTCGACGAGCTCGTACGCGCGGACGCGTCGCAGGCGGTCGCGCACCGGATCGCAACCGGCGAGGAGCCGATGTACCCGATGCCCGGGCCCGGGGACCAGGTGGTCGACGCGCGAGCCGGCAGCTTCGGCGTGCCGGTCGCGGTGCTGGTCGTCGTGCTGGTCGGCGTGATCGTGTACGGAGTGCTGCGGTAGCCGGGGGCTGCCACCCGACCACTCTGGACCAGTGGGGCTGCCTGGCAGGAGCCGGGGTCTGCCCCCTGGCGGCTGACCCCGCCGGCCTTCACCCGACGACTCGAGCGCCAGGTCGTGGGCCTGCCGGGTCAGCCCCTATGGGGCAGACCCGCAACCACCAGAGCGGAGCCGGGGTCTGCCCCCCGTGGGGGCTGACCCCGCCGGCCATCACCCGACCACTCGAGGCCACGTAGTAGGCCTGCCGGGTCAGCCCCTCACGGGGCAGACCCGTGCTCACTCGAACGCCTGGTAGCCAGCCTGCCGGGTCAGCCCCTCACGGGGCAGACCCGCGCTCACTCGAACGCCTGGCAGCCAGCCTGCCGGGTCACAGCCCTACAGGGCAGATGCGCCGCTCGACCGGCCCGCGTTGCCCATCGCCATCGCATGCAGGTCGAGCGCCTTGTCGAGCACCTCGTCGTCCACGCCGTGCTCGCGCGCGACCTCGCGCAGCGTCCGCCCCGAGCCGGCCGCGTCCTTCACGATCGCCGTCGCCCGGTCGTAGCCGATGTAGGGGTTCAGCGCCGTCGCCATCGCCAGCGTCGCCTCGCCGTGCTGCTCGCACACCTCGCGGTTCGCCTCGATGCCGTCGACGCACTTCTCGGCGAACAGCCGGCATGTCGAGCTCAGCAGCGCGATTGACTGGAGCAGGTTCCGCGCCATCAGCGGGATCTGCACGTTCAACTCGAAGTTCCCCTGCAGCCCGCCGACCGTGATCGCCGTGTCGTTGCCGATCACCTGCGCCGACACCTGGCACACGACCTCCGGAATCACCGGGTTCACCTTCCCGGGCATGATCGAGCTGCCCTTCTGCAGCTCCGGGATGAGGATCTCGGCGAGCCCCGCCCGCGGGCCTGAGCCCATCCACCGCAGGTCGTTGGCGATCTTCGTCAGCGAGACGGCGAGCGACTTGAGCGCAGCCGACCCCTCGACCAGCCCGTCGCGGTTGGCCTGCGCCTCGAACGGATCGAGCGGCGGCAGGATGTGAAGGCCCGTGTCCGCGGCGAGCCTGTCCCGCACCCTGCCCGCGAAGTCGGGATGCGTGTTCAGGCCCGTGCCGACCGCGGTGCCTCCGAGCGGGATCTTGCCCAGGCGCTCCAGGGTGCCCTCGATCCGGGCGTGCCCCTCCCGCACCTGCGCGGCGTAGCCGCCGAACTCCTGACCGAGGGTCACCGGCACCGCGTCCATCAGGTGCGTGCGCCCCGCCTTGACGACGTCCGCGAACTCGTCCGCCTTGCGCGCCAGCGAGTCGCCCAGCTGGGCAACGGCCGGGAGCAGCTCGTTCACCGTGCGGTCGAGCGCCGCGAGGTGGACGGCCGACGGGAACACGTCGTTCGACGACTGGCCCATGTTCACGTGGTCGTTCGCGTGGACCGGCTCGCCGGCGATCGTGGCGATCACCTCGTTGGCGTTCATGTTCGAGGATGTCCCGGATCCGGTCTGAAAGACGTCGATCGGGAACTGGTCGTCGTGCCCGCCAGCCGCGACCTCGTCAGAGGCGGCGGCGATCCGCTCCGCGACCTCCGGATCGAGCAGGCCGAGCTCGGCGTTCACGCGCGCGGCGGCTCCCTTGATGCGGCCCAGCCAGTGCACCACGGCGGTGGGAATCCGTTCGCCCGAGACCGGGAAGTTGTCGACCGCCTTGCGGGTCTCGCCGCCCCATAGCTCTGCCATGTTCGCCCGTCCTCAGGTGTGGTTGCCGTCCAGGCCCAAGCGTAGCCGCGGCCTCGCGCCCTAAGCGCCGGGCGGATCAGGCACTGAGGGTGTCAGATGGCGGAACGAACTTCTGCACCACCCAATGACCCTCTTCACGTTCGACCACGCGCTCGTACTCGGGAAAGACGTGGCCGGGCAGCACGATGAACTGGTCCTCGCGGCCGTGCACCCGCTCCCATGCCTCGCCGGTCGCGTGCAGCGCCCGGATGCAGCTCTCGTCGCCGCACTCGCACACGAACGGGAGTGGCTCGGCGCTGACGCCGCGCTCGAACTGCTCGCGCCGCTCGTTGTAGGCACGGAACTCGACCTCGTTCTTGACGACCCGCTGCTCGCGTGAGTTGTCCCCGGTGCCGGCCATGGTCGACTCGCTACCTCGGAGGCGGGGTTCCCAAACCGTCGAGCAGCCGCGCGAGCTCGGAGAACCAGTGCAGCTTCTCCGTGTAGGGCACCGCTGCGTTGGCCGGAGACGTGGAGGGCAGGACGAACAGCGGGCGGCCTTCGAGCCGCCGCTGCTGGAGGCCGTGCTCGGGGCGCTCGCTGAACGCGCCGGCGTACGCCTGCTTGCCGACGAACGCGAAGGCGGCCGGCCGCAGCTCGCGTGCGATGCCGGCCAGGCGCTCCTGCGCGTCGGCGAAATCCGTGCGGCGCAGCTCACCGCTCCCCCGCGTCACCCGCCGGGCCGCGTTCGTGACGCCGATGCCGTCGGTGAGCAGCTCGTCCTCCTCGGTCGGGTCGAGCAAGCGGCGGGTCAGCCCGGAGTCCGCCAGCAGCCGCCAGAAGTCGTTGCGGGGATTCGCGAAGTGGCGGCCGGCCTCCGCCGACCGGATGCCGGGGTTGATGCCGACGAGGACGCACCGGAGGTCGGGAGCGAGGATGTCCTGAAGCCGCTTCGCCATGCCTCCATGGTACGGGAGTGCCGCCGGCCGGCCTTCCGCGCTATTCGGTGGAGTACTTCGGCTGCGCCTTCTCGCCGCGGATGCGGGCGACGCAGTGGTTGGCGGCGATCGCCGCCTCCGAGAAGCCGACCGTGATGAGCGTGATCTTGCCCTCGTACCCGGCGATGTCGCCGGCGGCGTAGATACCCGGCCGGTTCGTCTCCATGCTGGGCGCGACCTTGATCTGCCGCTTGTTCTCGAACTCGAGGCCCCAGTCCGCGATGGGGCCGAGGTGGGAGATGAAGCCGAGCAGCGTGACGACAGCGTCGACCTCGATGCGCTCCGTCTCTCCCGTCGCCGTGTTCTCGACGGTGATCGCCTCGAGGCTGCCGTTGCCCTCGGCGCTCCGCACCTCGTGCGGCACGAGGATCCGCACGTCTCCCCGGTCGGCGAGGCGGCGAACCTCGTTCACCGACGACTCCAACCCGCGGAACCGCTCGCGCCGGTGGATCAGCGTGATCGGCAGCTCGGCGGTGTCCTGCAGGTTCATGGCCCAGTCGAGTGCGGAGTCTCCCCCGCCCACGAGCGCCACCCGCTTGCCCGCGAACGCCGCCTTCTCCTTGACGTAGTAGTGCAGCCCGGCACCGGCGAACACCTCGAGCTCGGGCAGTCCCAGCGTGCGCGGGTTGAACGCCCCGTGGCCGGCCGTGATGATCATCGTGCGCGTCAGCAGCGTCTCGCCGCGCGCGGTGTGCAGCTCGAGCACCTCGTCGCCACGGTGCTCGACGCGCTCGATCACCTCGCCGAGGCGCACCTCGGGCTGGTACTGCATCGCCTGCTCGGTCAGGCGGTCGATCAGCTCCTGCCCGTTGATCTTGGGAAAGCCGGCGACGTCGAAGATGTGCTTCTCGGGGTAGACCGCGGACACCTGTCCGCCGAGCTGCTCGAGGCTTTCGACGATGCGGACGGACGCGTCGCGGTGTGCGCCGTAGTAGGCCGCGGCCAGGCCGGTCGGGCCGCCTCCGATGATGGTGATGTCGACGATCTGCTCAGCGCTCACTGCGCCCGGACCTCCACGCGCGTTCCCCGAGTTTGGATCCAAACTCTACCGGGTGCCCGGCGGAACGTGATGCAGTGAAGGGTAGCCCCGCGCGCAGGCGGCATCCGAGTGCCGTGGCGGCGGAGCTAGTGGCTGCAGCCGCAGCCGGTGCCGCAGGCGGCCGCTGCCTCGGGCATCGCGTCGTCCGCCGCGACCTCGTCCTTCGCCTGGAAGGAGCTCCCGCATCCGCAGGCGGCGACGACGTTCGGGTTGTCGATCTGGAACCCGGCGCCCATCAGCCCGTCGATGTAGTCGACGCAGGATCCCTCGAGGTAGGGAAGGCTGAAGCGGTCGACGATGACGTGCACGCCGTGGTGCTCCCAGATCTCGTCGTTGTCCTCGGGGGCCGAATCGAACCCGAGCGCGTACTGGAAGCCCGAGCATCCACCGCCCTCGACCGCGACGCGCAGGGCCGTCAGGCTGGGGTCGTTCTCTGCGGCAAGCAGTTCCTTCACCTTGCCGGCCGCTCGCTCCGTGATCGTCACCATCGCTCCGTCAATACCTCCTCGGGAACCGGGCAAATCACCGCCCGTGCTCCTCATATCGTAGCGAAGCCGCCGGAACATGAGAAGACGGGCCTGAGAGCGCGACTTTGTGACACAGGATACCGGCTTCCCACGCGGGTTTGCGGCCATTCGCGGCGGAGATCGTCACACCCCCAACACCGGTGCTATAGTCGGCTCTCGTGCTGGGCCATTGGGCAGCCGTGCTGGTCTATGCAGCGATCGCCATGGCGATCCCGCTGTCGCTTCTCTTCGCGACGTTCGCCCTCGACACCCGCTCGAAGCGCAGCGCCGGGGACAAGCGCATCCCGTTCGAGTCCGGCGTGTCCGCGAGCGGCTTCCGCGCCCACCGTTTCACCGTGTCGTACTACCTGACCGCGATGCTGTTCATCGTGTTCGACATCGAGATCGTCTTCCTTTATCCGCTCGCCCTGCGCATGCATGCGCTGGGGGGCTTCGGCTTCGCCGAGATGGCGGTGTTCATCCTCCTGCTGGTTGTGGCGTATGTCTACGTCTGGAAGAAGGGCGCGCTGGAATGGCGGTAACCCCCGTCAGCATCTCGAAGGCCGTCCGGGCGGGCGACCTGGAGCAGTACGTCATGCTGACCACGATCGAGAAGGCGATGGCCTGGACATCGTCCAACTCGATCTGGCCGGCCGGCTTCGGGCTCGCATGCTGCGCGATCGAGATGATGTCGCTGCCCTCGCCGCGGTACGACATCGCCCGCTTCGGCTCCGAGGTGTTCCGCTCGTCCCCCCGGCAGGCCGACCTGATGATCGTGTCCGGCCGCGTCTCGCACAAGATGGCGCCGCCGCTGCGCCAGGTCTACGACCAGATGCTGCTGCCCAAGTGGGTGATGGCGATGGGGGCCTGCTCGAGCTCGGGCGGCATGTTCGCGAACTACGCGATCCTGCAGGGGGTGGACAAGATCGTCCCGGTCGACGTCCACGTGCCCGGCTGCCCGCCGCGGCCCGAGGCGGTCGTCGACGGCCTGCTGCTGATCCAGAAGAAGATCCGCGCCGGAGTTGCGCCCGCCTACGAGCTGGAGAAGTCGAAGGCGTGACCGCCGAGCAGCTCGCCGCCGCCGTGGAGGGTGCCGTGCGCGGCTCCGTTCACGCGCACGAGGACGGCATCGACATGCCGACGCTGACGATCGCGCGCGAGCACGTGGTCGACGTGTGCAGGCTGCTGCGCGACGCGCACGGCAAGAACTTCCTGTCGGCGGTCTCGTCGATCGACTTCCTCAACTACGGCGACGAGGTGGCCGGATACTTCGGCACCGACCGCGGCCGCGACATCAACCGCACCGGCAGCTGGGGCACGCCCGAGACCGTGACGCCGCCCGCGAAGCGGTTCGCGGTCGTCTACCACCTCGCCCACGTGGGCGACGGGCCTCTCGACCGGGTGCGGCTGCAGCTGTTCGTCGACGACGGCGAGCCGGTTCCGAGCGTCGTGTCCGTCTGGCCGACCGCCGACTGGCACGAGCGGGAGCAGTACGACATGATGGGCATCGTCTTCGACGGCCACCCGAACCTGCGGCGGCTGATCATGCCGTCGGACTGGGACGGGCATCCCCTGCGCAAGGACTACCCCATCGGCGGCGAGCCGGTGCAGTTCACGGACGCCGTCTGATGTCCGCCACCGAGCGCCAGTCCGCCCCGGTCGTGCCGCTGTGGACGCCGGCGGTGATCCCGAGCGGCGCGCCGAGCAAGATCGACCCTCCCGAGGGCGAGGATCTGATCACCGTCAACTTCGGCCCCAACCACCCCTCGACGCACGGGGTGCTGCGGCTGATCGTGACGCTCGACGGCGAGGTGGTCGTCGGGCTGGACGCCGACATCGGCTACGTCCACACCGGCTTCGAGAAGAACTTCGAGCAGAAGACCTACTGGAAGGGGATCCCGTACTCCCCGCGCATGGATTACCTGGCGTTCTTCGCGAACGAGCTGGCGTATGTGGGGGCGGTCGAGCAGATGATCGACATCGAGGTGCCCGAGCGCGCGCAGTGGATCCGCACCCTGTTCGCCGAGCTGAACAGGATCCACAGCCACCTCATCTTCCTCGGCACGAGCGGCGTCGAGCTGGGCGCCATCTCGCTCTTCTTCTACTGCCTCCGCGAGCGCGACACCGTCCTCGACCTGTTCGAGATGGTGACGGGCGTGCGCATGCACGATCGCTACCCGCAGTTCGGCGGCGTCGCCGAGGACATCCCCAAGGGCTTCCTCGCGGAGGCGAAGCGCTTCTGCCGGGAGATGCCTCAGCGGATCGACGAGTACCTCGATCTGGTCGCGGGCAACGCCGTGTGGCGGGACCGCTACCGCGGCATCGGCGTGATCGACGCCGAGACGGCGATCGCGATGGGGCTGTCGGGCCCGAACCTCCGCGCGAGCGGCGTGCCCTACGACCTGCGCCGGGCGCAGCCGTACCTGGCGTACGACAAGCTGCAGTTCGACGTGGTGGTGGGAGAGCGCGGGGACGCGTACGACCGCCTGATGTGCCGCATCAAGGAGATGTACGAGTCGGTGCGCATCATCGAGCAGTGCCTCGACGGCATGCCGCCGGGACCGGTGATGGCCGACGACCGCAAGTACGTGCTGCCGCCGCGCCACGAGCTGCACACCTCGATGGAGTCGCTGATCCACCACTTCAAGCTCGTGACCGAGGGCTTCCGCGTCCGGCCCGGGCAGGTCTACTACCCGGTCGAGTCGCCGCGCGGCGAGTTCGCGTGCTACCTCGTCTCCGACGGCGGCACGACCCCGTGGCGCGTGCACTTCCGCGCGCCGAGCTTCGTCAGTTTGCAGTCGACGGCGATGATGGCGGTCAACCGCTACGTCGCCGACCTGATCGTCGTCGTCGCCTCGCTGGACGGCGTGATGGGGGAGGCGGACCGCTGATGGCCGACGCATCGAACGCCGAGACCATCGCCGGCGCTCGCCAGACGCGCCCCGACCTGCCCGCCCCGCTGCCGGTCGAGAACGACGGCCGGCCGCTGTACGACCGCATCCAGGAGGTGATCGCGCTCTATCCAGAGCGCAGGTCGGCGGTCATCCCGGCATTGCGCCTCGCACAGGAGCAGTACGGCTGGCTCTCCGAGCAGGCATTCGACGAAGTGGCGGAGGCGACCGGCTTCACGCCCGCGTTCTGCAAGAGCGTCGCGTCGTTCTACGACATGTTCCGGCTTCACCCGGCCGGCCGCTACGAGATCTGCGTCTGCACGAACATCTCGTGCGCGCTGGTCGGCGCCGCCGACACCGTTCGCGCGTTCGAGCGAGAGCTCGGGATCCACCGCGGCGAGACCAGCGAGGACGGCCTGTTCACGCTGAAGACGGTCGAGTGCTACGGCGGCTGCGGATGGGGGCCGGTCGTCTCGGTAAACGAGCGCTACCACGAGCCGTTCCCGGCCGAGCAGGTGCCGGATCTGGTCGCCCGGCTGCGGGCTGAGGCGGAGGAGGGCGCATGAGCGACCGGCGCATCCTGCTCGACTTCGAGGGCGACCGCCGCGACATTGCGGAGTACGAACGACATGGCGGCTACGAGCAGCTGCGCAAGGCACTCGCGGGCGAGCCCGGCGAGGTGGTGGCGGCGGTCGACGCGTCGGGCCTGCGCGGCCGCGGCGGCGCCGGGTTTCCGACGGGCCGGAAGGCCTCGTTCCTCCCCAAGGACCGCAAGCCGGCCTACCTCTGCGTCAACGCGGACGAGTCCGAGCCGGGCACCTTCAAGGACCGCGAGATCATGCTGCGAAACCCGCACGCGCTGATCGAGGGCATCCTCGCCATGAGCTTCGGCATCGGGGCGACGTCAGCCTTCATCTACATCCGGGGCGAGTACCGCACCGAGTTCGAGGTGCTGCGCACCGCGCTCGAGCAGGCGCGGGAACGCGGCTACGTCGGCCGCAACGTGCTGGGGTCGGGCTACGACGCCACCGTCGTGCTGCACCGCGGCGCCGGCGCCTACATCTGCGGCGAGGAGACCGCCCTGCTGTCCTCGCTCGAGGGGGAGCGCGGGCAGCCGCGGTCGAAGCCGCCGTTTCCGGCGGTGGCCGGCCTGTACGCGGCACCCACGCTCGTCAACAACGTCGAGACGCTCGCCTCCGTCCCGTACATCCTGGCGATGGGCGGGGAGGCGTATGCGCAGATCGGCACGGAGCGCTCCAAGGGCACCCGCGTGTTCTCGCTCTCGGGCAACGTCAAGCGCCCCGGCAACTACGAGCTGCCGCTGACCGCGACCCTGCGCGACCTGATCGAGGGCCACGGCGGCGGACCGACGGAGGGCCGGACGATCAAGGCCATCGTCCCGGGCGGCTCGTCGACGCCGATCCTGACGCCGGACCAGATCGACACGCACCTGGACTACGAGTCGATCGCCGCAGCCGGATCGATGGCAGGCTCGGGTGCGATCGTCGTGATCGACGACCGCACCTGCATGGTGCAGCTCGCCCTGCGGGTGGCGGAGTTCTACCGGCACGAGAGCTGCGGCAAGTGCACGCCCTGCCGCGAGGGCACGCGCTGGGGCGTCGAGATCATCCGGCGGATCGAGATGGGCGAGGCGCGCCAGGGAGAGCTCGACCTGCTGCTGAACGTGTGCGACCGCATCCTCGGCAAGTGCCTGTGCCCGCTCGGCGACGCCATGGCCATGCCGGTGGCGAGCTACGTGACCAGGTACCGCGAGGAGTTCCAGCGCCACATCGACGAGGGCGGCTGCCCGTTCGTCGAGAACAGCCCGATCACCGGCCTGTATCACGACGTGGAGCTGGTGCCATGAGCGAGTTCCGCGAGGCGTTCCTCCGCGCGCGCCGCCGCATCGACGAGGGCGAGGATCCCGAGCTGGTGGTGCCCGAGGTGATCGCCGCGGCCGAGGCGCCCGAGGAGATCCAGCTCGCCGAGCAGCTGTGGGACGACGCCGGGACCGACGAGGGCGGCGAGTAGTGGCGACGGTCGAGACCGAGACGGTCACGGTCACCATCAACGGGCGCGAGGCCACCGTCGCGAAGGGCCTGTCGCTGGTCGAGGCGGCCGCGGAGGCCGGGATCGAGATCCCGGTGTTCTGCTACGAACCGCGGCTGGGCGCCGCCGTCGGCGCGTGCCGGATGTGCCTGGTCGAGATCGAAGGGATGCCGAAGCTTCAGACCGCCTGCACCACACCGGTGGCGGACGGGATGGTCGTCCAGTCGCGCTCCGACCGCGCGCGCGAGGGCCAGGACGCGGTGCTCGAGTTCCTGCTCCTGAACCACCCGCTCGACTGCCCGGTGTGCGACAAGGGCGGCGAGTGCCCGCTCCAGGACCTGACGTTCCGGTACGGGCCGGGCCGGACGCGGATGACCCTGCCGAAACGCACGAACGACAAGCCGGTGCCGATCTCGCCGCTGATCAAGCTCGACCGCGAGCGCTGCATCCTCTGCTACCGCTGCACGCGGTTCTCGGAGGACGTCTCCGGCGACCTGCAGCTCGTCACCGAGAACCGCGGCGCCGGCTCGATCATCACCACGTTCGAGGGCCGGCCGTACGACGGCGAGTTCTCGGGAAACGTGACCGAGCTGTGCCCGGTCGGCGCGCTCACCTCGACGACCTACCGCTTCCGCGGCCGGCCGTGGGAGATCCAGAACATCCCCACCGTGTGCGGCGAGTGCCCCGTCGGCTGCAACGTGTACGCCACCATCCGCGAGGGCCAGGTGCAGCGGGTGCTGTCGCGCAACAACCCCGCCGTGGACGACGGCTGGCTGTGCGACCGCGGGCGCTACTCGTACCCCAGCATGCACTCCGAGGAGCGCATCGCCGCGCCGTTGATCCGGGGCGGACGCGGGCTGGAGCCGGTGACGAACGCCACGGTGCTCGACCACATCGCCGACCGCCTGCGCGCGACGCTCGAGCGCTTCGGCCCGGGCTCGGTCGCGATCGTCGCATCGGGCGACCAGACCAGCGAGGAGGCGCACCTCTGGGCGAGGATCCACGAGGAGGCGCTGGGCGGCGGGGTCAGCGTCTGCGGGCCGGAGGGCGCGGCCGGCTGGGACGAACTCGCGCCGCAGGCGGCGTCGATCGCGGATCTCGACGAGGCGGACGTGATCGTCGTGGCGGGCGCGGTCGACCTCGTGCACCGCGCGCCCATCCTGGAGCTGCGCATCCGCCGCGCCGTGCAGCGGGGCGCTCGCATCGTGACGGTCGGTCCGGGCGCCACCCGTCTCGACACGCTGCGGGGCGCCACTCACGTGTCCGCGGCTCCCGGGACGATCCATGCGGCGCTGATGCGCGCGACGGCCGAGGGAGGCCCGCTGGCCGGCGAGCTGACCGACCGCAGCGTGCTGATCTGGAACGGCCGGATGAGCCGGCCGGTGGCCTCGGTGCTCGGCCACGTGGCCCACGCCGCCGGCTGTCGGATCCTGCCCACCCCGCAGGCGCCGAACGAGCTCGGATGTCAGGCAGCGGGCCTGGGCACGCATACGCCGGAGCAGGCGCTCGAGGCGGTCGAGGCAGGCACCGTTCGCGCGGTCGTGCTGCTCGGGGCGGACCCCGTGGGCACCTGGCCCGGCGGAGCGCGCTGGCGCGGCCTGCTCGAGCGCGCGTTCTTCGCCCTCCAGGTGACGCCGTTCCAGACCGGCTCGACCGGCTGGGCGACGACGATCGTACCGTCCGCGATGGCGCTCGAGAAGGAGGGCACGTTCACCAACCTCGAGGGGCTCGTCCAGCGGCTGCGCCCCGCGGTGCAGCCGCCGGCGGGCGTGCTCGACGGCGTCGCGCTCGCAGGCGAGCTCGGCCGCAGGCTCGGCCTCGACCTGCCCGATCAGGCGCCCACCGCCTTCCGCGACATGGCGGAGCGGCGCAGCGCCTTCGAGGGCATGTCATGGCACGAGATCGGTGAGCGGGGGGCGCGGTCCGCCGCCCCCGCGGCCGGCGGGACGGCGCCGCCGGCGCCGCAGATCGGCGATGGCCAGCCGGGCGGGATGGTCGTCATCGGCTACCGGCAGCTGATGAGCGGGCCGGCCGTCGACCACGCGCCGGTGCTGCACTTCCAGCGGCGCGCCGGCATCGAGATGTCGCACGACGACGCACAGCGGCTCGGCATCGCGACCGGCGACCGGGTCGAGGTGACCTACGGCGAGCAGACCCGCACGGGCGCGGCCGTCGTCCAGCGCCGGCTCCAGGCGGGCGTCGTGCGCATGGCGACCGACGTCCCCTACGTCGGCCCGGGCGACGTGCGGCCCGCGCCGCAGGAGGCCGCGGATGCCTGACGGCTTCATCGTCACCGCCCTCAAGTCGTTCGTCCTCGTCAACCTGGTGATGGCGACGTTCGCGATCATGACGTGGTTCGAGCGCCGGCTGATCGGCCGCTTCCAGGTGCGCTACGGCCCCAACCGGGTGGGGCCGATGGGCCTGCTTCAGCCGATCGCGGACCTCGGCAAGCTGCTGCAGAAGGAGAGCCTGATCCCGTACGGCTCGAGCCGGTTCCTGTACCTGCTGGCGCCCGTGATCTCGCTCTTCTCGTCGCTCGCCGTCTTCGCGGTCATCCCGTTCGGCGGCGAGGCCACGATCCCCGGCACCGACTTCAAGATCTTCCTGTGGATCGCCGACCCCAACGTCGCGCTGCTGCTCGTCTTCGCCCTCGGCTCATTCTCGTTCTATGGATTCCTCGTGGGCGGCTGGTCCTCCAGCTCCAAGTACTCGCTCTACGGGTCGATGCGCGCCGTCTCCCAGCTGGTCAGCTACGAGGTGAGCCTTGCGCTGGCCGTCATCGGCGTCGTCATGATGAGCCAGACGCTGTCCCTGACCGGCATCGTCGCCGCCCAGCAGCGCGACGGGCTCTGGTACATCGTCCCCCAGTTCGTGGGCTTCATCATCTACCTGCTTGCATCGACGGCCGAGGTGGCCCGCATCCCGTTCGACCTGCCCGAGGCCGAGGGAGAGCTGGTCGCCGGCTACCACACCGAGTACGGCGGCATGCGCTGGGCGATGTTCCAGAACGCGGAGTACGTCGCGCTGATCGCCTTCTCCGCGCTCGCGTCGATCCTGTTCCTCGGCGGCTACGACGGCCCCGTGCTGCCGGGGCCGGTCTGGATGCTGATCAAGATGCTCGTGTTCCTGTTCCTGTCGATCTGGATCCGCTCGACGCTGCCGCGCGTCCGCTACGACCGTCTGATGACGATCGGCTGGAAGGTGCTGCTGCCGCTTGCGACCGCGAACCTGCTCGTCACCTCCGCGATCGTGGCGTACCGGGCATGAGAGGACGCTGATGGCCGTCACAGACAACCTCAAGGGATTCAGCGTCACGTTCCGGCACCTGTTCCGAAAGCCGGTCACCCAGCAGTACCCGGAGTACAAGCGCCCGGTGTACCCGCGGTTCCGGGGGCGCCACCGGCTGCACCGGCACGAGAACGGGCTGGAGAAGTGCGTCGGCTGCTCGCTGTGTGCGGCCGCCTGCCCGGCCGACTGCATCCGCGTCGTCGCGGCAGAGAACACCGCCGAGGAGCGGTACTCGGCGGGAGAGCGCTACGCGCGCATCTACGAGATCAACATGAGCCGCTGCATCTTCTGCGGCTACTGCGAGATCGCATGCCCGTTCGACGCGATCACGCTCGGCAACGACTACGAGCTGGCGGAGATGTCGCGCGATGCGCTGGTCTACACCAAGGAGATGCTGCTCGAGCCGTCGCCCGAGCCGCGCCGCACGCCCGTCGCGCCGGTCGACCCGTATGACGTCCCGGCTCAGCTCGAGGAGACCGCGTGACCTACGACGTCGCGTTCGTGGCCGCAGCCGGGCTCGCGATCGTCTCGGCGCTCGGCGTGGTGCTGTCCGGCAACCCGTTCCACTCGGCGCTGTCGCTGATCCTCAACCTGGTCTCGCTGGCGACCATGTACCTCCTGCTCCAGGCCGACTTCCTCGCCGCCGCGCAGGTGATCGTCTACGCGGGCGCCGTGATGATCATGTTCCTGTTCGTGATCGCCTACCTGGGCGGGCGCGCGGACGAGCCGACGCGCGACGTGCCGCTCTGGCAGCTCGGCGCCGCCGTCGTGGCGGCGGGCGCGATCGTGGTCGAGATCGTGCTCGCCGTGGCCAGCGAGGCCTTCCGGCCGGCCGCCTCGGTGAGCGATCAGTTCGGCAACCCGTCCGTCATCGCCGGGGACTTCTTCGGGCGCTACCTGCTTGCGTTCGAGGCGACCTCGATCCTGCTGCTGATCGCCGCCGTCGGCGGCGTGGTGCTCGGCTCGAAGCGCCCCACCCGCCGCACGGACGAGGAGGACGACTTCCCCGTGCAGCCGGAACGGCGCGACCTCGAGCTGCAGGCCGCGGTGATCGGGGCCGAGACGCACTTCCCCGTGACCCGGCGAGCCGGTGGGAGCGACAGGGCGTGACGACACCCGCGACGAACGCGGCCGGAGGCACCCGCTGATGCGCGTCGGCGTCGAGTACTTCGTGTCGGTCTCGGCGATCGTGTTCGGCATCGGGCTGTTCGGCGTCTTCACGCGCCGCAGCCCGCTGATCCTGCTGCTGTCGGTGGAGCTGATGCTGAACGCGTGCAACCTCGCGCTGATCGCCTTCTCGCGGCAGTGGGGCACGCACAGCGGGCAGATCTTCGCGCTGGTCGTGATGGGGGTCGCGGCCTCGGAGGTCGTCATCGGCCTGGGGCTGGTGGTGGCCGTGGCCCGCCGCAAGGCCAACCTGGACGTCGACCGGCTGACCGCGCTTCGAAACTGATGGAAACGCTCTCCTGGCTCTGCCTGCTGCTCCCCCTGGCCGGCGTCGCGGTGCTCGCCGTGGCCGTCAACCGCATCTCGCGCGGGGTGGCCGCGTGGGCCGGGACGGCGTTCGCATTCGCCTCGTTCATCTGCGCGGCGATCGTGTTCTTCTCCATCCTGGGCGAGGGGGAGAGCCAGCGGCAGCACATCTACACGCTCTACACGTGGGCAGGGGGCGGCCCGGGGACGCTCCAGGTGCCGCTCAACATCCAGGTCGACCAGCTGTCGGTCGTGGAGATGCTGATCGTCTCGGGCGTCGGCGCCCTGATCGTCATGTACTCGATCGGCTACATGGACGGCGACCCGAAGGAGCGGCGGTTCTTCGCCTACCTCGACCTGTTCATGTTCTCGATGCTCCTGCTGGTCATGGCCGGGAACTTCGTGCTCCTGCTGGCCGGCTGGGGCCTGGTCGGGCTCTCGTCCTACCTGCTGATCGGCTTCTGGCACGAGCGCCGCGCGCCGGTGGAGGCGGCGAAGAAGGCCTTCGTGATGAACGCCATCGGCGACGTCGGCATCGCCATCTCGATCTTCTTCATGGCCCGTGACATCGGCAGCACGAACTTCCACGAGGTGTTCACGCGCGCGCCGGACGTGTGGGCGAAGGGCGGCTCCAGCGCCAACTGGGTGGCGCTGGGCCTGCTGGTCGGGGCGGTCGCCAAGTCGGCGCAGATCCCGCTGCACACCTGGCTCCCGGACGCCATGGAGGGCCCCACGCCGGTCAGCGCGCTGATCCATGCGGCGACGATGGTGACCGCCGGCGTCTACCTGGTCGCGCGCACGCACGTGCTGTTCGAGAACGCCCCCAGCGTGCAGGACGCGGTCGCGCTGATCGGCGTCGCGACGCTGCTGATGGCGGGCGTCATCGCCATCGTGCAGACCGACATCAAGCGCATCATCGCCTACTCCACGATGAGCCAGATCGGGTACATGTTCGCGGCCGTGGGCGCCGGCGCCTACTCGGCGGGGATGTACCACCTGCTCACCCACGCGTTCTTCAAGGCGCTGCTCTTCCTCGGCGCGGGCATCGTCATCCACGCCGTCGCGAACGAGCAGGACGTGCGGCTGATGGGCGGCCTGCGCTCGGCCCTGCCGCGGACGACCATCCTGATGTGGGTGGCGACGGTCGCGCTGATCGGGTTCTGGCCGCTCTCGAAGGATGCGATCCTCGCGGACGAGCTGCACCGCGGCAACGCGGTCGGCTGGATCGTGTTCGTCGGGGGGCTGGCCGGCGCCGGGCTGACCGGGATCTACGCGGCGCGGCTGATGCGCCTCGTCTTCTACGGCGACATGAGCGACTTCGCGCGGACGAAGCTGCACGGCGGCCACGGGGAGGCTCCCTGGACGATGTTCTGGCCGGTCGCCGTGCTCGGCGCGGGCACCGTGCTGTCCGGCTTCCTCGCGGTCGGGTTCGGCGCCACCAACCAGTTCGGCAACTTCCTTGCAGAGACGGCGCCGACCATCGAGCCGACGGTGACGCAGGACGTGATCACGACGGCGATCGCCTGGGCGCTCGGACTGGGCGGCATCCTGCTGGTCTGGCGGCTCTACGCCGACCCGGCACGCGTCGCGGGCATGCGCGGCCGGTTCGAGACGATGGCGACGATCGCCGAGGCGAAGTTCGGCTGGGACGAGCTCTACCGGAACATCGGCTACCGGCCGGCGCGCTGGACGGCGCTGACCGCGAACCGGCTGTTCGAGCGCTGGGTGATCGGCGGCTCGATCTGGCTGGTTCGCACGATCGTGGACACGCTCGCGCGGGTGACGTCCGTGTCGCAGTCGGGGATCGTCCGCCAGTACGCGACCGTGCTCGCCTCCGGCGCCGCGGTGCTGGCCGTGTACTTCCTCGGGAAGGCCAACCTGTGACGGTCGCGCTGATCGCCCTTCCCTTCCTCGCCGCGCTGCTGGTCGGGTTCCTGCCGCTGTCGCGCGTCGCAGCCGAGGGGCTGGCGCTGCTCGCCGCGCTGGCCGAGGTGGCGCTGGCGGCGGTGGCAATCGCCGGGTTCGACGTGGGTGGCGGAGCCCAGTACGTCACGAACGACCGCTGGATCGCCAACCTCGCCGGCGGCGCGGATGTGCGCTTCCACGTCGCGATGGACGGTCTGTCGCTGTTCATGGTGGCGCTGACCGCGGTCGGCGTCGCTGCCGCCGTGTGGTCCGCGATCGCAAGCAGGCGCGACCGCGCGCGCGTCTACCTCGCGCTGCTGCTCCTGCTCGAGTCGTCGCTCGCCGTGCTGTTCACGGCCCGGGACCTGGTGCTCTTCTACGCCGGCTGGGAGATCATGATGATCGCCCTGTTCGTGCTGATGGGCGTATGGGGCGGGGCGAACCGGCGCTCGGCGACGCTGCAGTTCATCATCTACTCGCTGATCGGGTCGCTGCTGATGCTGGTCGCGATCGCCACGCTGGGCGTGCAGGGCGGGTCGTTCGACCTGTCGACGCTCGCCAACCAGGGCCGAGAATCGACGTGGATGTTCCTCGCATTCGCCGCGGCGTTCTGCATCAAGGCGCCGATGTTCCCGCTGCACGGCTGGCTGCCGGCGGCGTACCGGGAGTCGACGCCGGAGGTGACGGCGCTGCTCTCGGGCGTGATCTCGAAGGCGGGGGCGTACGGGCTTATCCGCTTCGCGGTGCCGCTCTTCCCTGGGACGGCCTACGACTGGCGCTGGCTGTTCCTCGGGCTTGGGCTCGCCGGGCTGCTCTACGCGTCGATCGTCGCGTTCCGCCAGCCGGACGCACGCGGCGTGGTCGCCTACTCGAGCATCGGCCAGATGAACCTGATCGTGATCGGGATCTTCTCGCTCGGCGCCGGCGGGGCGTTCAGCCGGAACGGGCTGACCGGGGCCGAGTTCCAGATGGTCAACCACGGCATCGTCTCGCTCGTGGCCTTCCTGCTGATCGGACTGGTCGAGCTGCGCACCGGGACGGACGCCCTGCGGTCGCTGGGCGGCCTCGCGAATCGCCGGCCGGTCATGTCCACGGTGCTCCTGATCGCGGCGCTGTTCGCGCTCGCCGTCCCGGGCTCGAGCGTGTTCGTGTCCGAGATCTACATCCTGATCGGGGCGTTCGGGGAGAACGCCCTGCTCGGATCGGTGGCGGCGGTGGGGATCGTGCTGGCCGCGATGTACATGCTGCGCTGGTACTCGGCGCTCGCGCACGAGGACGACGGCGAGCTGGTGGACCAGGCGACGCCCGATCTGGGGGTGGGCGAGCTGGCCGTCGCAGTGCCGCTGGTGCTGCTCCTGCTGGCGATGTCGGCGTGGCCGTTCGGCGTGATGGAGCGAATCGGATGACGCTGCTCGCCGCCTCCACCGTCCCGGTCTCGTGGTCGGCGATCGCACCGGAGATCGTGCTGCTCTCGTGCGCATGCGTCCTGCTCACCTCTGCCATCTTCCTGCCCGCGCGCATCGCCCACGCGGTGTCGGCCGTCGTGGCGGTCGGCGGCTTCGCCGGTGCGATGGTCGCCCCGATCGCGGAATGGCATGACGCAGGTCGGTACGCATTCGACCACACGCTGCACATCGACGCGTTCGGCAACGGCTCACGCCTGCTGATCTTCGGGGCGGGCATCCTGGCGGTCGTCCTGGCTTGGGGCATGCCGCGGGTGAGCGAGCGGGCGATCGAGTACCACGCGCTGCTGCTGTCCGCCGCGGCGGGGATGTCGCTGCTGTCGGTCGCGAACAGCCTCATGATCCTGTTCGTCGCGCTCGAGCTGTTCTCGATCGCGCTCTACGTGCTGGTGGCGATCGACGCCGACGAGTTGCCGGGCCTCGAGGGCGGGCTCAAGTACCTGGTGATCGGCTCGGTCGGGGCGGCGTTCCTGCTGTACGGCTCCGCGCTCGTCTACGGCGCGACCGGCGAGCTCGAGTTCGACCGGATCGCGACCGGCATCGCCGACGCCCACAGCGGCGTGCTGCTCCTGGGAATCGCGCTGATCGTCGTCGGCCTCGGGTTCAAGGCGAACTCGGCGCCGTTCCACATGTGGACGCCGGATGCGTACGAGGGCGCACCCACGCCGGTGACGGCGTTCATGTCGGCTGCGACGAAGACCGTCGCGCTGGTCGTGACGCTGCGCGTGCTGGTGGTGGCGTTCGGCGAGGAGTCGGCGATCTGGGAGACGGCCATCGGAGCGCTGGCGATTGCGTCGTTCGTCGTCGGCAACCTCGCGGCGCTGCGCCAGACGAACGTGAAGCGCATGCTCGCGTACTCCACGGTCGGGCACACCGGCTTCCTGTTCACGGCGGTGGCGGCCCACTCACAGCTGGGTACCCGGGCGCTGCTGTACTACCTGACGATCTACTCGCTGATGAACATCGGCGCGTTCGCGCTGGTCGCGATCCGGGAGCGGGAGCTCGGCCGACCGGTTGTGATCGACGACTTCCGCGGCTACGGGTACCGGCGGCCGCTGCTCGCGATCGCGATGGTCGTGTTCATGCTGTCGCTCGCGGGGCTGCCTCCCGCCGGCGGGTTCATCGGCAAGCTGTCGATCTGGAGCGCCGCCGTGGAGGCGGGGCAGACGTACCTGGCGGTGGCCGGCGTGGCGGCGACGGTCGTGGCGCTCGGGTACTACCTGAAGATCCCGTTCGCGCTGTTCGACCGGGACGTGACGGTGCCCGACGCGCCGTCGCGCCCGGCGCTCGCCGCCACATCGGCTACCGTCTTGGCAACGGGGATCGCGGTGCTGGTGCTGGGAATCGTCCCGGGCCCGCTCTTCGATCTCGCCCAGACGGCAAGCAGATCACTGATCGGCGGGTAGGAGACGACATGCGACGAAGGCTGTTGACGGCGGTGCTGCTGGCGGCGATCGGGAGCGTGCTCGCTCCGACGATGGCGCAGGCTCGGACGCTCTCGGAGGGAATGTGCGGGACAGCCGTGCACCGGTTGCAGCACCGGCTCGTCGAGCGCAGCTACCTGCCAGACGGCTACACCCCCGGCTGCTTCGACTACCGCACGACGCAGGCCGTGATGGCGCTCCAGGGATGGGTGCACCTGACTCGCGACGGTATCGCCGGCCCGCAGACCAAGGCGAAGCTGCGCGCCTCCAAGACTCCGCGGCCGTGGACGGGCGACAGGCACTTCCGCCACATCGAGATCCACAAGGGCCGTCAGGTGATGCTGATCGTGGGCAAGCTCGGGCGCGTGCTGCGCGCGATCCACGTCTCGACCGCGGGGCCGGGGCACGTGACGCCCGTCGGCCACTTCCGCGTGTACGCGAAGTCCCGGATGTCGTGGTCGACGCTGTTCCATGTGTGGCTCCCGTGGGCGAACTACATCCACGGCGGCATCGCGATCCATGGGTTCGCGAGCGTGCCCGGCGTTCCGGCGTCGCACGGCTGCATCCGGGTGCCGATGCCCGAGGCGCCGTACGTGTATGCGCGCGCGAAGCTGAACTCGCCGGTCTGGGTTCGGTAGACCGGGAGGTCTCGCGGCCGCACGAGGCCGGCGGCCGGGCGTGACGGGCCCGTGCCACGGTGTCACCGAACCCTCACAACCCCGGCCACCCCAGGGTCGGGGTTGGTCTCCAATAATTGGGGTGGGCCGCCGTTCGCGTCAACCAGGCCGCGCGATCGTCACGGACGTGTGACGATTCGCCACGCTGGGGCGACCGGAGTCGGGCTCCAATAATTGGATCGCCGATCTGCGGTATTGACGCCGCCGCGGCCCGGTTGGCTCAGCGAGACAGCAGCTCGCGCACGGGCCGCAGCCGTTCGCGCAGTGCGCCCACGTCCGGCATGCGCGCCGCCTCGGCTGCAAACCCCGCCGCCACCGCGACCAGCGCCAGCAGCGCGAGCAGGTCCGCGCCCCTCGGCTCGCGCGGGTCGAGCACGGATGGGAAGCGCAGCGCCGCGTCCGCCATCACGAGCGACGCGGCCAAGCCTGCGCCGGTGACGGCTGCGCCGGTGCGCCTGTCGAGGTGCTCGGCGGCGTCGAGGTACGCGAGGAACGCGGCAAACAGCAGCATCGCGGCGGCGAGCGCGGTGACGTAGCAGGCGACCAGGTTGTTCGGAGCGAGCTCGCCCGCCGCCACGGCGAGCACTGCGCCGGCCAGGGCCGCGCGCGGTGCGGATGTGTTGGTCATACCCCACTGTTCGCGGAATTGGCGGCCGCTCCTTCCCCGTGGCTAGTCTCACGCCGGACACCGACTGGGAGGAGCGACGATGGGGCTCGGGAACGGACTGCGCCTGACGTGGGTCGGACACGCGACATGGATGATGGAGACGCCCGGCGGCAAGCGCGTGCTGATCGATCCGTGGGTGACCGGCAACCCCGTCGTCACCGACGAGCTGCGCGATCCGGGGCCCCACGACGTCATGCTCCTGACCCACGGCCACAACGACCACACCGGCGACGTGCTCGACCTGGCCGGACGTCACAAGCCGCAGGCGGTGCTCGCCATGGTCGAGCTCGGCGGCTACCTCGAGAGCCGGGGGGTCGAGAACGTGGTCGGCTTCAACAAGGGCGGCACGGCCGAGGCCGCGGGTCTCCGCTTCACGATGGTCAACGCGCACCACTCCTCCAGCTTCGCCGAGCAGGACGGCTCCATCGTTTACACCGGCGAGCCGGCCGGCTACGTCGTCACCCTGGAGGACGGACGGCGGGTCTACGTCGCCGGCGACACGTGCATCTTCGGCGACATGGCACTGATCGGCCGTCTCTACCGCCCCGACGTCGCGATCCTGCCGATCGGCGACTTCTTCACCATGGGCCCCTTCGAGGCAGCCGAGGCGATCCGCCTGCTCGGCGTCAGGAAGGTCGTGCCCACGCACTACGGCACGTTTCCCGCTCTCAGCGGCACGCCGGACGCGCTGCGCAGCGCGGCGTCCGACGTCGAGGGCCTCGAGGTGCTCGACGTCCCGCCCGGCGGTACGGTCGAGTGACCTTCTCGCTCGCGGCCTGCGACCTCGATGCACGCCAGTGGGGCGTCGCGGTGGCATCCAAGTTCCCGTCGGTGGGAGCGGTCTGCCCGTGGGCGCGCGGCGATGTCGGCGCCGTCGCCACGCAGAGCTTCGTGAACGTCATGTTCGGCCCTGACGGGCTCGACCGGCTCGCCGAGGGCGGCAGCGCACAGGACGTGCTCGAGCAGCTGCTGGCAGAGGACGGCCAGCCCGGCGACCGGCAGGTCGGCATCGTCGATGCGCGTGGCGGGGCCGCGACCTTCACGGGACCGGAGTGCATGGACTGGGCGGGCGGCAGGGCCGGGCCCTGCTACGCCGCGCAGGGCAACATCCTCGCCGGGCCGCAGGTGGTCGACGCGCTCGTCGACACGTTCACCTCGACCACCGGCTCGCTCGGGGAGCGTCTCTCCTCGGCGCTGCTCGCCGGCGACCGCGCCGGCGGCGACCGCCGCGGCCGGCAGTCCGCGGCGATGATCGTCCGCCAGGTCGGCGGGGGCTACGGCGGCAACAACGACATCCTGCTCGACCTCCGCGTCGACGACCACCCCGACCCCGTGCCCGAGCTGATCCGGCTGCTCGACATTCACATGCTGCTCTTCGGCAAGACGCCGCCCGAGGACTTCCTGTCACTGGACGGGCAGCTCGGCGACGAGGTGCGGTCGCTCGTCGCCGCCCACGGCTATGGCTCTCTTGAGGAGTGGGCCGGGGTCGAGAACCTCGAGGAGCGGCTGTGGCCGGACGGCAGCCGCGTCGACCCCGAGGTGCTGCGGATGCTCCGCGCCGCCCCTCGGCCCTAGAGCGGAGCCGTCAGGCGCCCACGGCCGAGGGCCGGTCAGCTCAGGATTGCGAGCGGCTTCTTGATCCGCTCCGCCCCGCGCTTGGGTCGGAGCACGCCCGGCACCGTGCGCGCGAGCTCGCGGATCGCGGCCGCGCTCGGCGCGTCGGGGTCCGAGACGACCAGCGGCGTGCCGGCGTCGGCCCCCTCTCGCAGCGGCTCGTCCAGGGGCACCTGACCGAGCAGCGGCACGCCCAGCCCATCCGCCAGCGCGCGCCCGCCACCCTCGCCGAACGGCCGCGTGATGTCGCCGCAGCACGAGCAGACCAGATGGCTCATGTTCTCGACCACTCCCGCCACGCGCATGCCGGTCTTCGACGCGACGTCCGCGGCGCGCATCGCCACCTTCTGCGCGGCCGGCTGCGGCGTGGTCACAATCAGCAGGTCGGGCTCGGGTAGCAGCTGGCCGAGCGAGATCGAGATGTCGCCCGTGCCCGGCGGCATGTCCACCACCAGGTAGTCGAGCGCGCCCCAGTGCACATCCGAGAGAAACTGCTCCAGCGCTCGGTGCAGCATCGGCCCGCGCCATGGGATGGCGCCGTCGTTGTCGACGAAGAACCCGATCGACATGATCTTGAGGCCGTGGGCGACGGGCGGGATCATCATCTGGTCGACCGCGACCGGCCGGCGTGAGATCCCGAGCATCCGGGGCATCGAATAGCCGTAGATGTCCGCATCGACAACGCCCACCTCCGCACCGTCGAGCGCAAGCGCGGTGGCGAGGTTCGCCGTCAGCGTGGACTTGCCGACTCCGCCCTTGCCGGAGGCGACGGCGATCACCCGCGTGGAGGGCTGCAGCGAGACCTTCCGCTCCTGCGCCGCCTCTCCGCCGGAGAGCTTCTCGCGCAGAGCCGTGCGCTGCTCCGACGTCATCGCATCGAACCCGACGCCGACCGACTCGACCCCGGACACCTTCCCGACCTGCTCGCGCACCTGCTGCTCGAGGTTCGCCTTCATCGGGCAGCCCGGCGTCGTCAGGGTGATCGTCACGTCCACCCGGCCGCCGTCCACCCGAACGTCGCGCACCATGTCGAGCTCGACGACGCTGCGGCGGATCTCCGGATCGATCACGGCCACGAGCGCCTGGCGGATGTCCTGCTCGCTGGGCATGCCCGGAATCGTAGCCCGGGAGCCATGAACCGCAGCCTTGCTACGGTGAGCCATGGCAGCCATCGACGTCCGCGACCTGCGCAAGAGCTTCCAGGCCCGGCGAGGCGCCCCGGTCGAGGCGGTGGCCGGCATCACGTTCTCCGTCGACGCAGGCGAGCGGCTCGCCTACATCGGCCCGAACGGCGCCGGGAAGTCGACGTCGATCAAGATGCTGACCGGGATCCTTCACCCCTCCTCGGGCGACGCGACCGTGCTCGGGATCATCCCATGGAAGCGCCGCCGGGAGCTGGCGGCCCGGATCGGGACGCTGTTCGGGCAGCGCTCGCAGCTCTGGTACCAGCTGACGCCGCGGCAGACGTACTCCCTGCTCGCGCGCATCTACCGCATCCCGGGCGACGAGGAGCGCCGCCGCATCGGCGAGCTGGGTGACCTGCTCGAAGCCACGCAGCTGTTCGACCAGCCCGTGCGCGGCCTGTCGCTCGGGCAGCGGATGCGGTGCGAGCTGGTCGCCAGCATGCTGCACGCGCCGGAGGTGCTGTTCCTCGACGAGCCCACGATCGGGCTGGATCTCGTCGCCAAGTCCAGATTCCGTGACCTGATCGTGCGCATCAACCAGGAGCGCAACACGACCATCCTGCTCACATCGCACGACGTCTCGGACATCGAGCAGGTGGCGCGCCGGGTGATGGTGATCAACCACGGACGGCTGATCTATGACGACCGCGTGTCCGTCATGCGACGCGCGCTGCTCGGGACGAAGATGCTCGACGTGCGGTTCGAGCAACCGCCGGAGACCGTCGACGTGGACGGCGCACGCCTGGTCAAGCTGTCCGGGGCCGGAGCGAAGCTCGAGGTGGACACGAGCCGCCGGCCGATCCGCAGCGTCCTCGACGACCTGCTCGACCGCTACGACGTCGTCGACATCTCCGTGGCCGACCCCCCGCTCGAGGAGATCGTCTCGCACATCTACGCGAGGCCGCTGTGACGCCGTACCTGGCCGGCTGGCGGCTGGGGTTGCTGCGAACGCTCCGGTCGCCGGGCGACCTGGCCGTGCGCGTCGGCTTCTTCGCGATCATCCTGGTCGTCATGTCGGCGCTCTGGGGAGCCGCCACCTCGGCGCACGGGGGCCATCTCGACGGCTACACGCATGCGTCGCTGCTCTGGTACGTGCTCGCCGCCCAGACCGCCGTGCTCGGCGTCCGGCCGCGGTCCGTGGAGGAGATCGGCGACGAGATCGGCGGCGGGACGATCGCGATCCAGATGCTGCGCCCGGTGTCGGTGGTGGGCCTCCGCATGGCCGTCGACCTCGGCGAGGCGTGCGCCCGGCTGGCCGCGGCATTCCCGGCCGGAGCCCTCCTCACCTGGCTGTTCGCGGGCCGGCCGCCGTCGTGGGCCGGCGTGGCGCTGTCCGTGCCATCGGTCGTGCTGGCGGCGTGGGCGAACATCGCCTCCAGCCACGCGTTCGGCGGGATCGCATTCTGGCTGCTCGACGCCAAGTCGACGTGGTTCGTCTACCAGAAGCTCGTGTTCCTTCCCGGCGGCATGCTGATCCCGCTCGAGATCCTGCCCAGGCCGCTCGAGATCGCCAGCCTGGCGCTGCCCTTCGCGACGATGGCATACGCCCCCGGCCGTATCGCCTCGGGCGACGTCAATCCGCTGCTGCTCGTGTGGCAGGCCGGCTGGCTCGCTGCCCTGCTCGCCCTCGCGGCCGCCGTGTTCGCCGCCGGGGAGCGGCGGCTCCAGGTGATGGGCGGATGAGCGCGGTCGCGAGCACGCTTCGCGCCTCCGCGGCCGACGCGCTCGCGAACCGCCGCTCGTTCTGGTTCCAGGTCGGGCTGATGGTCGCGAACGACGTCACCTGGATCGCATTCTGGGTGCTCTTCTTCGACCGCGTCGGCACCCTCAACGGCTGGCGGACGCACGACGTGATCGTCCTGTTCTGCATCCTGCTGACGACCGCGGGCACGGTTCTGGGCCTGTTCGCGAACAGCCGGCGCATCGGCCAGCTCGCGGCCGACGGTGGGCTCGACGAGACGCTCGTGCTGCCGGTCTCGCCGCTCTCGCACATCCTCGCCAGCCGCATCGACGCCGCGAACACCGGCGACCTGCTCTTCGGCCCGGTGCTGTTCGCACTGGCCGGCCACCCGACGGTCGAGCGCACAGCCGTCTACGTGCTCGGATCGGTCGCCGGGTCGGTCGTGCTGGCCGGCTTCCTCGTGGCGTGCGGGGCACTGACGCTGTTCGTGGGCGGACGCGGCGAGCAGGCGGACCTCGGGTTCAACGCGATCCTGATCTTCGCCAGCTATCCGCTCGACCTCTTCGGCGGTGCCACCAAGGTGCTGCTGTTCACGGCCGTCCCCGCCGCCTTCGTGACCGGGGTGCCGTCGCGGCTCGTCCGCAGCTTCGACACCGGGCAGGCGCTGCTGCTCGTCGCCGTCGCGTGCCTGTTCGCGGGACTCGGCTGGGGCCTGTTCCAGCTCGGCCTGCGCCGCTACAGCTCGGGGTCGATCTGGACGCGCTAGCGACCGGGCGCCGCTCGATCGCGCGGACGGCCGTGGCGATCGGCGTTGCCACGGGAACCTACGGGATCTCGTTCGGGGTGCTGTCCGTCGCAGCCGGGCTGACCGTGGCCCAGACCTGCGCGATGTCGCTGCTCGTGTTCACCGGCGCATCCCAGTTCGCCGCGGTCGGGGTGATCGGCGCCGGCGGGTCGGCGGCGGCAGCGCTCGCGCCGGCGCTGCTGCTCGCCGGCCGAAATGCGCTCTACGGGCTCTCCCTCGTGCCGGTGCTGCGCGGCCGCGCCGCGGCCCGCGCGCTGCAGGCGCACCTCATCATCGACGAGACGACGGCGATGGCCCGGGCGCAGCGCGACCCCGAGACCGCCCGGTACGCCTTTCTCGCAACCGGCGCGAGCGTGTTCGTCTGCTGGAACGCGGGAACGGCGATCAGGGCGGCGGCGGGCTCGGGACTCGCCCATCCCTCGGCGCTCGGGCTCGATGCGATGTTCCCCGCCGCATTCCTGGCGCTGCTCGTCCCGCAGCTCCGCCGGCGCGGCGCCCCGGCCGCGGCGGTCGCGGGCGCGGCGATCGCCACGGTGCTCGTCCCGCTCACCGCGGCGGGCGTGCCGATCCTGGCGTCGGCGCTGGGCGTGCTCGCCGGGCTGGCCGGGGCCCGGAGGGCGCCGTGAGCTGGGCGGCGGTGCTGGCGCTCGCCGCCGGCTCCTACGCACTGAAGGCGGTCGGACCGCTGGCGGTCGGCCGCCGGCGCCTGCCCGATGGGGCGATCGGAGTGCTCGAGCTGCTCAGCATCCCGCTGCTGGCGGCGCTGGTCGCGGTGCAGACGCTGAACGACGACGGCCGGCTGGTGCTCGACGCTCGCGTCCCGGCCGTTGCCGTCGCCGGCGTGCTGGTGTGGCGCCGTGCCCCGTTCCTGGTCGTCGTGTTCGCCGCGGCGGCGACCGCCGCGCTGCTGCGGCTTGTCTAGCCGGTCAACCGTCCGGCCAGAGCAGACCCGACAGCCGGTGGGCCATCTCTGGGTCGCGCGCGGCCACGATGCGCGTGCGTGACTCGAGGTCGAGCGGCAGCGCCGCCGCGTCGGGCGTAAGGACGTGGCCGCCGGCCTCCCGCACGATCAGGGTCGCGGCGGCGATGTCCACCGAGCGCGACGGCTTCAGTGAGGCGACGCCGTCGAGCCGGCCGTCAGCAAGCTGGCAGAGCGACAGCGCCAGCGCCCCGAGTATGCGGATCCGCCCCACCTCGCCGTCCAGGCGGCCGGCCGCCTCAGAGATCAGCGCGGCGTTGGTCGCCTCGAAGTCAACGATCCCGAGCCGGGCCTTGGGGCGCACGCCGCCGAGCGGCCGGCCGCAGACCGTTGCGCCCTCCCCGGCGGTGGCGACCCACTCCTCGCGGTTGCCCAGGTCGAGCACGTACCCGAACTGGACGTCGTCCAGCGAGGGCCCGTCGGCGAAGGCGATCGAGATGCAGTAGAACGGCAGCGAGCGCTTGGCGTTCAGCGATCCGTCGATCGGGTCGACGACCACCACCCACGGGCTGCCCTCGTCGCCGAAGCGGCGCTCGCCGAGCTCCTCGGAGACCAGCCGGAAGGAGATGCCGCGCTCGGCCAGCCGCTCCAGGTGGTCGACGACAAGCTGCTCGGCCCCCGCGTCGATCACCGTCGTGTCGTCGCCTCCCTCCCCGCGGCCGACGACCGGCTCGCGGTCGTCACGCGTCGGGAGCTCGGACAGCAGACGGCGGACGTCGGCGGCGATCGCCTGGCAGAACTCGAGCCAGGCGGCGTCCCTCACTCGGCGCGGAGGGGGTTGAGCAGGAACCCCGTGGCCAGCTTGGGGAAGAAGTACGTCGACTTCTGCGGCATCACGCGGCCGGCCGCGGCAACGGCCTGCACCTGCTCGACGGTCGGCGCTCGCAGCAGGAACGCGCTCGAAGCCTCGCCGGAGTCGACCATCGACGCCGCGGCGTCGAGCCCCCGCACGTACCGCACCTGGTCGGTGACGAGGAACTGATCGGTATCGAGGCCCAGCAGCGGGGCGAGCACGAGCGCCTCCAGCACGGCCGCGTCGACGGCGCGCAGGGCCTTCGGCGTGCCGGGCATGGCCATCATGACGGTGCTCGTGTCGCGCACCTGTGCGATCAGCGGGGCGCGCTCCGGGCCGCGCCACAGCGCAAAGGCAACCGTCCCGGAATCGATGCCGCCGAGCTCGCTCTCGACGTGCGCCGGGGACGTGCCGGGGGGCAGCTCGCGTACGGAGAACGCACTCAGGAAGCGCGGGTCGACCTCGCGCTGCGCCACGATCACGCGGTGGGTCGGGTAGACCGCCAGCCCCTCACCGTGGAGGTTCGCGAGATACATCAGGACGAAGTCGTACGGCCGGTCCTCGCCGGGATCGCCGTCCCGCTCGCGCTGCTCCGAGCGGTACGCCAGGGCGGTCTCGTAGCGGTGATGGCCGTCGGCGATCAGGATCTCGCGCCCGGCCAGCGCGTCCTGCGCCGCGGAGATCGCCTCCCGGCCGGCCGCGCGCCAGAAGCGATGAACCGTGCCGTCGGCGTCGGTTGCCTCCATGTCCGGGACCCGGTCACCCGGCTGCAACGCCGCCCGGGCGCCGCTTTCGGGATCGTCGTAGAGCGCGAAGATCGGCGAGATGTTCGTCGCCGTCGCCCGCAGGAGGTCGAGCCGGCCCTGCTTCGCGTGCGCATGCGTGCGCTCGTGCGGCCGGACCCGGCCCTCCTCGTAGGGCGACAGCCGCACGGCGGAGAAGAACCCGGCACGCGTGCGGTCGACGCCGTCCGGCCCGGTGAAGCGCTGTTCGTGCCACCACACGGCCGGCTGCTCGTCCCGGTGAAGGATGCCGTCGCGCCGCCATTCGTGCAGGAGCTGGGCCGCGGCGTTGGGCGTCTCGGGCAGCTCAAGCCGCACCACGTTGTGCTCGTCCCTGCGCAGCAGCGCGTCGCGGTCGGCAGGTGAGATGACGTCGTAGGGAGGCGCCACGACGTCGTCGAGGGCCACGCGGGCCGCGTCGTAGCGCAGTGCGCGGAGCGGCTCCAGCGCGGTGCGGGTCGTCGTCTCCGCCATCGCCGTCAGTCTACTTCCCGTGGAATAGACTGGCTGCGTCATGGCCGAGGGCACCTACGTCTCGGAGCTCGAGGAGGGGGCCCTCGTCGAGGCCACCTTCGCCGTCCAGCGCAAGCGCACGCGCCGGACGCGAAACGGCGACGCGTTCCTCTCGCTCGAGCTCGCCGACCGCACCGGCCGCGTGCCCGCGGTGGTCTGGAACGACGTCAACCTCCTGGCCGGCAGGTTCGACGAGGGGGACACCGTGCGCGTGCTGGGGAGGGTGGAGACGTACGACGGCCGGCCCCAGATCGCAGTCAGGGACGTGCAGCGGCTCGACGCCGGCGACGCGCTGGAGCTGGTGCCGGGATCGAGGCGGGACGCCGACACGCTCGACGGAATGCTCGAGTTCCTGGCCGGTGAGATCCACGACGCTGGACTGGCGGCGCTCGTCGGCGTCTTCCTCGACGACGCCCGGTACCGCGGCCGCCTGCGCGCCGCGGCCGCCTCCGAGACGCACCATGCCTACGCGGGCGGCCTGCTGGAGCACACCGTCGCCGTCGCCACGCTCTGCCGCGAGGCGGCCGGCCTGCACCCCCGCCTGAAGAGCGATCTCCTGCTTGCGGCCGCACTGCTCCACGACGCCGGCCGCACCGAGACGTTCCGGCCGGGCGTGACGATTGCGGTGTCCGAGGAGGGGCGCCTGCTCGGGCACGTCCTTGCCGGCGTTCGGATGATCGACGCCGCGGCTCGCACGGTGGCGATCGACGACGAGCGCCTGCTGCCGCTGCTGAACGCCGTCGCGGGCCACCACGGGCCCTTCGAGGGCCGGCGGCTGGAGACGCCAGAGTCGGTCTGCCTGTTCCAGGCGAACCTGCTCGACGCCCGCACCGCTGAGTCGTTCTAGCCTTTCGGGAGCATGTTCGAGTACTACGACCGCCGGGCGCCGGAGTACGACGAGTGGTATCTCGGGACGGGGCTGTTCGCGACGCAGGAGCGCCCGGGCTGGGGCGACGAGCTCGACCAGCTGTGCCGGGCCATCGCTTCGTTGCCTGATATGACGACGCTCGACGTTGCGTGCGGCACGGCATTCCTCACGCGCCATCTGCGCGGGCCGGTGACGGCCATCGACCAGAGCGAGCGCATGGTCCAGATCGCTCGCGAACGGTTGCCCGGGGCGAGGGTGATGCAGGGCGAGGCGATCCCGCTGCCCTTTGCGAGCGCGAGCTTCGACCGCGTGTTCACCGGGCACTTCTACGGGCATCTGCGCGCCGGCGAGCGGGAGCGGTTCGTGTACGAGGCTCGCCGGGTGGGGCGCGAGCTGGTCGTCGTCGACTCGCACGAGCGGGTCGACCGCGGCGTCGAGGAGGAGCAGGAGCGGGTGCTCAACGACGGGTCCCTGCACTCCGTCTACAAGCGGTACTTCACCGCGGATCGTCTGCTCGCCGAGCTGGGTGCCGGCGAGGTGCTGCACGACGGGCGCTGGTTCGTCATGGTGCGGTCGCAATCCGGCAGTGCGCCGGTGGCGTAGGATCTCGTGCCATGACCGTCAAGCTGCATCGCTGCTCGGGCACCGCCATCAAGGGCCCGCACCCATGCTGGGTCGCACAGCACGCGCTCGACGAGGCGGGCGTCGAGTACGACCTGGTGAAGCATCCGGTGCTGCGGCCGTTCCGCGGAGGGCTCAAGCAGCTGACCGGCCAGCGCAAGCTGCCGCTCGTGGAGTACGACGACGGGACGTTCCTGCGCGACTCGAAGACGATCGCCAAGCGCGCCACGGACGGCTCGCTGCAGCCGCCCGGCGAACGAGCGCCGCTTCCCTAGCCCGGCTCGCCGAGGCCGGGCACCTGTCTGCGCGCGCGGTGCACCGCCGCGCCCGCGATTGCGAGCGCCACGCCGATCGCGACCATGAGATACGCCCACTGCCGGTCACTGCGCGCGGGCTCGACCACGGCCGCCAGCGTCAGCAGCGCGCCGAGCGCGCCCAGCCAGAGCAGTCCCCCGATCTCTGCAACCGCCGCCAGTGCGAGCGACGCGAGCGCCGTCGCAAACAGCACGACCGCCCAGCTCGACACCCCGCTGTTTCCGCTCCGAACGGCGTCGGCGATAACACCGACGGTGCCGGCGAGCTCCGCGAGCAGCGCCGCCAGATAGAGCGCCTGTGTCGCGACCGGCCGCGTCCATCCGAGAAGCGCCGCGCCCACGGCCGCCGCGATGATCGCCTGGACGAGGAACGTCCGGGCGATCGACCACGGGCCGGCGTCCGCCGCGAGGAACGCGGTCAGCGCGACGACCGAGGCGGCGGCCGCCCACGTCGTCAGACGCACCAGCCGCAGCGCGGGGTACATCCCTGCCGATACCGCAAGCGATATCAGCGCCGCCCACAGCCCGTACCCGCGCGACTGGCCCCATGCCGACGAGGCGCCGACGAACGTCAGCCCGAGCACGATGTCGCCGACCGTGGCGCACAGCTCCACCTCCCAGGCCGGCCGCCGGATCCGGTCGAGCGCCACCGCACCGAGCAGCAGCACCGCCGGAAAGACGAACGGCGTGAGCTTCTGCGCGTCGCGCGACAGGTCGCCGTAGTCGATGATGTAGAGGAACGCCGCGCCGGCGATCGCGGTGAGCACTCCAAGCGCCCGGAACAGGCCGCCCGGGTCGATCGCTCGCTGCCGGTCGGCGCGCCCGAGCAGCCGTCTCAGGTCGGCGGGCGCGAGCGCCCCGGCGTCGAGGGCGCGCTCCGTGCGGTCCACCAGCTCGCGGTTGTGGGTGAGCGACCGGGCCACCGCCCGACCACGCTAGCGGGCGCGGCGGATGAGCACCGATCAGACGTTGAAGCGGATGTTCAGCACGTCGCCGTCCTTGACGACGTAGTCGCGCCCCTCCACGCGCACCCAGCCGCGCCGCTTCGCCTCGGTCTCGCCGCCCGCCTCCACCAGCCGGTCCCACTCGATCACCTCCGCCCGGATGAACCCGCGAGCGAGGTCGGTGTGGATCTTTCCCGCCGCCTCCTGCGCGTTCTGGCCCCGGCGAATCGTCCACGCCCGCGTCTCCTTCTCGCCCGATGTGAAGAACGGGATCAGGTCGAGCGCGTGGTATGCGGCCAGGCTGACCTGATCGAGCGCCGGCGACGCGATGCCGAGATCGTCCAGGAAGGCCTGGCGATCGGCCTCGTCCAGCTCGGCGATCTCGGCCTCGAGCTTCGCGTCCAGCGCGATCGTCTCGATGCCGCGGTCGTGGCCGAAGGCTCGCAGCGCCGCGACCGACTCGTCATTCCCCGACTCGTCGACGTTCGCGATGTAGAGCGCGGGCTTGGCGGTCAGCAGGTCGAGGCCCTCCGGCATGTCGATGCCGAACGACCGCGCCGGCCGTCCCTGCTCCAGCCCCGCCTCCAGCTCGCGCAGCAGGTCGTGCTCGGCGACGGCCGCGGCCTCCCCCGACTTCGCCGTCTTGGCCACCCGCTCGATCCGGCGCTGCACGGCCGCCTGGTCGGCGAACACGAGCTCCAGCTCCACGGTCTCGGCGTCGTCGAGCGGATCGACCCGCCCCGACGGGTGCGCCACCTGCTCGTCGGAGAAGCAGCGGACGACGAGGACGACGGCATCCGTCGTGCGGATGTGCGCGAGCAGCTCGCCGCCCAGCCCCTCCCCGCGCTTGGCGCCGCGCACCAGACGTGTCAAATCCACGACCTCGAGCGTCGCGGGCACCACGCGCCGGGATTCGGACACGCGCGCAAGCGCCGCGAGCCGCGGGTCGCGCACGTCGGCGATGCCCTGGCCCCCGTCAGCAGAGACCGAGGCGCCGCACAGGCAGCGCAGCGTGGTCGTGACGCCGGACCACGGCAGGCCGAGCAGTCCGAGGCCGGCCATGGGTCAGGCAGCCGCCGTCAGAACCCGACCCGCCCCACGTGCGTCTCGCGGCGCACGTAGCAGACCTTGGACACGTCCACGTGGTGGGCGACCCCGTCGCCGGTGAACGACGCGAGGCCCGATCCCTGCTGCAGCGTCTGCTCGAGCCGGGCCCACTCCTCCTCCGGGAGCTTCGCGCTGATGATCAGCCCGCCCTCGAATCCGATCTCGACACGCGAATCAGCCATGCTCGCTCTCCTCGTTGGGGGGTTGCACAAGCTCGACGAGCACACCCTCGACGCTGTGCGGGTGGATGAACGCGACCCGGAGGCCGAACAGCCCGACCCGCGGCGTCTCGTCGATCAGCTCGGCTCCCGCATCGGCCGCCTCGCCGAGGGCGGCTCCGATGTCGTCGACCCGCAGCGCGACGTGGTGCATGCCCGGCCCGCGGTTGGCGAGGAACTTGCCCACCGGCGTCTCCGGCCCGAGCGGCCGCAGCAGCTCGATGCGGCCGACGCCGAGCAGCATCGTGGCCGCCTCGACGCCCTGCTCGGGCACCGTCTCGCGGTGTTCCAGGCGACCGCCGAGCACGCGCTCGTACGTTGCAATGGCCGAATCGAGATCCGCAACCGCGTGCCCGATATGATGGATCTCCTGCGTGCGCACTGCGCACGGATCCTAGTGGGACAGACCGCAATCGGGGGTACACCAATGGGCTTTCTGGACAAGATCAAGCAACAGGCGACGGATGTCGCGAGCACCGTCGTCGAGAAGACGCAGGAGACGGCGAAGACCGGCCAGCTGCAGATGCAGCTGCGCAGCCTGAAGAACGAGGAGCGGGACGGGCTGGCCGACCTCGGCGCCGCGATGATGGCGCTCGGCGAGACGCCGTCGTCGCTCAGCGACCAGGCCGACCGGGTGCGGCAGATCCGGCTGCGGATCGCCGAGAAGGAGGCGGAGATCTCCGAGGTGCGCGAGGCGGACGCCCAGGAGCCGTCGTCCTCCCCCCCGCCGTCGACCCCGGCCGACACGGTCGAGAGCGACGCCGAGGAGGTCGTCGAGGCGCCGCAGTCCTCGGCCACCGACGAGACCACCGCCGGCTGACCGACGGCCGCCGTCGGGCCTAGCCGTCCGCCGCCGGCGGCGGCTGCTCGCTCCGCAGCACCGCCTCGCGGCGCCGGGTGGGCGTCGCGGGCGTGCGCGGAGCGTGGGTCGTCGACACGATCTCCGGCTGCTCGCGCGGCAGCTCGACGCCGATCTGGCCGGAGGCGTTGGACGCCGGCTCGAGGCCGGCCAGCAGCGCGTCGATCTCCTCGCGCTCCAGCGTCTCCTTCTCGAGCAGCGCCGAGGCGAGGGCATCGAGGTGCCGGCGGTGCGCCCGCACCAGCCTCAGGGCCTCGGCATACGCCTGGTCGGTGATCTCGCGCTGCTCTCCGTCGCGGAGCCGCTTGGTCTCCTCGGACAGCGCGTAGTTGTCGGCCCGCATCTGGTGCGACGTCGTCGAGGTGCCCATGCCCCATTCGAACACCATCGAGCGAGCGACCGCGGTCGCTCGCTCGAGGTCGTTGGCCGCGCCGTTGGTGATACGGCCGAAGACCACCTGCTCGGCCGCACGGCCGCCCAGCGTGACCTTCAGCCAATCCTCGAGCTCGTCCTTCGAGAGCACGTACCGGTCCTCCTCGGGCAGGCTCATCATGAAGCCGAGCGCCCTCCCGCGCGGGACGATCGTGACCTTGTGGACGTCGTCGGACATCAGGCGCGCGAGCAGGGCGTGACCCGCCTCGTGGTAGGCGATGACGCGCTTCTCCTTGTCGGTGATCAGCTTGCGCTGCTGCAAGCCGGCCACGACCCGCTCCACGGCGGCGGTGAAGTCGGCCCCGGTGATCTCGTGGCGCTTCCCCCGGCCGGCGTGGATCGCCGCCTCGTTGCAGATGTTGGCGAGGTCTGCGCCGGTCAGGCCGGAGGTCTGGCGGGCGATGCGCCCGAGCTCGACGCTGTCGGCGAGCGGCTTGTTGCGCGTGTGCACCTCGAGGATCTCGGAGCGCCCCTTGAGATCGGGCGTGGCGACGTGGATCTGACGGTCGAACCGTCCGGGGCGGAGCAGCGCGGGGTCGAGGTCCTCCAGCCGGTTTGACGCCCCCATGATGATCAGGCGCTCGGCCTCCTCGAACCCGTCCAGCTCGACCAGCAGCTGGTTCAGCGTGTGGTCGTGCTCGCGGTTGTGGCTGCCGCCGGAGCGGGCGGTGCCCACCGCATCCAGCTCGTCGATGAAGATGATCGCCGGCTGGTGCTTTCGCGCCTCCTGGAAGAGCCGGCGGATGCGCGCGGAGCCGACCCCGACGAACATCTCGACGAACGACGACGCGCTCTGGAAGTAGAAGTTCGCGCCCGACTCGGTCGCGATCGCCTTGGCCATCAGCGTCTTGCCGGTCCCGGGCGGCCCGTAGAGCAGGACGCCCTTGGGGACGCGGGCGCCCAGCTTCTTGAACCGCTTCGGGTCCTTCAGGAACTCGACGATCTCCTGCAGCTCCTCACGCGCCTCGTCGGCGCCGGCGACGTCCTCCCACCGCACCTTGTGGCCGCTGCTCGGCTCGATCTTCATCGGCTTGGTGCTGGGCATCGCCCGCCACATCTTGTAGGCGAAGAAGACGATGGCAGCGAAGCAGAGCGGGATGAACCAGATCAGCAGCAGGCTGCCAAGCCACGCGATGAACCCGGACAGGAAGTCGATCACCGTGTCCAGAGTACCGCGTATTGCACGCTCTGCAAAATGACTCCTATGTCCGCGAAGCGCCCTCGAGCCGCAGCAGCTCGTCCAGCGCCGCCTGCGCGACCTCGAGCTCGTCGTCGCTCGGCTCCCGGGTCGCGGCCACCCGCTGCAGCTCGTACCCGGGCGCGCGGAGCGCACGCGCGAGCCGGCTGTCCGCGTGGCGTGTCATCCAGCCGAAGACCTCGGTCGCGACGCCGACGGCCGCCAGCCCGGCCACCAGGCGCGCCGGCCCTCGGCGCGAGGCGGGCAGCCTGCTGACCGCCACGTTGCCGACCACCGTGGCGGCCAGCATCGGCCCGACCATGTGCGACCCGCACCGCTCGTGCTCCTTCGTCGCGTCGGCGGCCGCCTCGTCCTGCTCGTAGCCGCCGATCGCCTTGTGCTCCGCGCCGTGGTACCCCGCCACCTGCGACCCCCGCAGCGACGCCAGCGCGGGAGCCAGCGAGAGCGCCGCTCCCAGCAGCTCCGCGGGTACGGCTCCGATCCGGGCGCGCCGGACGGCACGGCTCAGCACCACCGAGGCCGCCAGCGCGCCGAGCGTGCCGGCGCCCTCGAGCGGCAGCCGCGCCTCCGGCAGCCTGCGCCGCACGATCGGCAGCAGGTACCCCACCTCCGCGACGCGGGCGACGCCGCGCAGCCCGGGCACCGCCAGCAGGCGCTCGGGGACCTCCGGCTTGCGACCCGAGGCGAGACGCAGCTCACCGTCGGGCGTTCGCACCGCCGCCGCCCAGTGGTCGAGGCTGTGCACGAAGATGCCGTTGCGCAGCGCCATGCCGCCCAGCCGCACCTTCTCCGACCCCGCCGTGCTCACCCCTCCAGTATAGGCTGCAGCCATGGGAGACGACCTGTTCGCGGATGCCGCGGGAAGCCGCCTCGGCGAGGTGGCGCCGCTGCCACAGCGGGTGCGCCCGCAGGCGCTCGAGGAGTTCGCGGGCCAGCGGGACGTGGTGGGCGCGGGCAGCGCGCTGCAGCGCGCGATCGCCGAAGACCGCGTCGGGTCGATGATCTTCTACGGCCCGCCCGGCACCGGCAAGACGACGCTGGCCCGGATCGTCGCCCACTCCACGCGCGCGCACTTCGAGGAGCTTTCGGCCGTGCAGGTGGGGATCGCCGACGTGCGGCGGGTGATCTCGGAGTCCGAGCAGCGCCTCGGGCAGACGGGCCAGAAGACGATCCTCTTCCTCGACGAGATCCACCGGTTCAACAAGGCGCAGCAGGATGCACTGCTCCCGGCCGTGGAGTCGGGCCTGGTGACGCTGATCGGCGCCACCACCGAGAACCCGTACTTCGAGGTCAACTCGGCGCTGCTCTCGCGGTGCCAGCTGTTCGAGCTGTCGCCGCTGTCGCGGGAGGACCTGGCCGGAATCGTCGTCCGCGGCGAGGCGGCGCTCGCCGTGGACCTGGACGAGGCCGTGCGCGACGAGATCGTGGCGGCTGCCGGCGGCGACGCCCGCAACGCGCTGAACATCCTGGAGGCGTCGGTCGCGGCCGCGGGGGGCGAGGCGGTCACCGCCGACCACGTCCACGACGCCGCCCGCAAGCGCCCGCTGCTCTACGACAAGGGCGGCGACCACCACTACGACGTCACGTCGGCGTTCATCAAGAGCATGCGCGGCTCGGACGCGGACGCGGCGATCTACTACCTGGCGGTCATGATCGCTGGCGGCGAGGACCCCAAGTTCGTCGCCCGGCGGATGATCGTCTTCGCCTCAGAGGACATCGGCAACGCCGACCCGCAGGCGCTGCAGGTGGCGGTCGCCGCCGCGCGGGCCGTCGAGTTCGTCGGCCTGCCCGAGTGCCGCATCAACCTCTCGCAGGCGGTCGCGTACCTGGCCCGGGCGCCGAAGTCGAACGCCAGCTACCGGGCGATCGACAAGGCGCTCGCCGAGGTGCGCGAGCGCGGCACGCTGCGGCCGCCCCGGCCGCTGCGCGACGCCAGCTACGCCGGCGCCGCGAAGCTCGGCCACGGACAGGGCTACAAGTACCCGCACGACTATCCCGACGGGTGGGTGGACCAGCAGTACCTGCCCGACGAGCTGCTCGGCACGACGTTCTACGAGCCGAGCGACCGGGAGCCGTAGCCGCCCACCGAGCCGACCTCAAGTTCGTCGAGGGACGTCCGATTGCCCAGCGTGGTTCACCCACGCACACCACTCGGACACAAGGACGGACGATGCGGACGTTCAGCACCTGGTCGCTCGGGCGCAAGCTCGGCACCGGCTTCGGCCTCACCGTCGCGATCTTCCTGATCGCGCTCGGCATCACGCTCTTCTACTCGGCCTCGGCGCAGAGCCGCTGGCGCCACACGCTGCACTGGCAGACCGCCGAGAAGGGGATCGCGCTGCAGATCCGCAGCACCCAGGTGCAGATGACCGAGCAGTCGCTGCTGGTCGCGACGTGGGACGCCAGGCACATGCAGGCGTGGCAGGACGGCGTCACGCTGGGCGACCAGGGCGCGAAGATGGTCGCCACCGTCCACGACCCCGTCGTCAACCGGATCTCGGCCGCCGCGTCGACCGCCGACCACCATCACGACGAGACCGTCCACAACCTGCTCTTCCCGGCGTTCAGGCGCGGCGATCACGCCGCCGCCGTGCGGGCGCTCATCAAGGCCGACGGCTACGTTCGCGTCCCCTACAACGCCCTGCTGAAGATCCAGTCCCGCATCGACCAGCTGCGCGACGCCGACGTGCGCGGCGCGGAGAGCGCCGCCGACAGCGCGCGGCTGCTGGGCATCATCGCCGCCGTCATCGGCGCGCTGGTCGCGGGCGCGCTCGCCGTGGTGATCATCCGCACCGTCCGCCGGCCGATCGCCGAGCTGATGGAGGTCAGCGAGCTGGCCGCCAGGGGCGATCTCACCGTGCGCTCCCAGAACACCGGTAGCGACGAGCTCGGCCGCCTCGGGTCCGCGTTCAACGCGATGATCGAGAACCTCAGCGAGCTGGTCGGCCGCATCGGCGAGACCAGCGGCACGCTGCTCACCGCGGCCGAGGGCATGGCGGGCACGTCGCAGGAGGCGGGGCGCGCGGTTGCCGAGATCGCGGCCGCCGTCGGCGAGGTGGCGACCGGCGCCGAGCGCCAGGCATCGCTGGCCGAGTCGGCGCGGGCCGCCGCGGAGGGCGTCGCGGGGGGCGTGGAGCGAAGCGCCGAGAGCGCCGTCGAGGCGAACGCCGCCGCTGACCAGGCCCGGAACGTCGCGGACGCGGGCGTCGAGGCGGTGCAGAGCGCGAGCGAGGCGATGGCCGCGCTGCGCGAGTCGGCCGACCAGGTGACTGCCGTGATCACCGAGCTGGGCGCGAAGTCCGAGCAGATCGGCGGCATCGTCGAGACGATCACCGGCATCGCCGGCCAGACCAACCTGCTCGCGCTGAACGCGGCGATCGAAGCGGCACGAGCGGGCGAGCAGGGCCGCGGCTTCGCCGTCGTGGCCGAGGAGGTGCGCAAGCTGGCCGAGGAGTCGGAGAGCGCGGCCGCCACGATCGCCAACCTGATCAGCCAGATCCAGACCGAGACCGCCCGCGCGGTGGCCGTGGTCGAGGAGAGCGCGCAGCGCTCGCAGAGCGGGGCGGCGACCGTCGCCGAGGCGCGGGACGCCTTCGTCAACATCGGCCACGGAGTGGCTGACGTGACGCAGCGGGTCGCCCAGATCGTCGACGCCATCGAGACGGTGCGCTCGGATGCCGACCGCATGCGGGACGACATGGGAGAGGTGGCCGCCGTGGCCGAGCAGTCCTCCGCCAGCGCCCAGCAGATGTCGGCCTCCAGCCAGGAGACCAGCAACGCCGCCGGCGAGATCGTCACGTCCGCCGAGCAGCTGCGCGAGACCGCGCAGGAGCTGGGCCGGCTGGTGTCCGAGTTTCAGCTGCAGGCGTAGACCCTCTACAGGATCCGCGCGCCCAGCGCTGACAGCACGAGCTCCACCGCCAGGCTGGCCGTGGCGTTCCGCTCGTCGAGCACGGGGTTGACCTCGACCACTTCGAGCGACGAGACGACCCCGCTCGTCGCCAGCATCTCCATGGCGAGGTGCGCCTCGCGGTAGGTGATCCCGCCGCGAACGGGCGTCCCGACGCCGGGCGCCTGGTCGGGGTCGAGCACGTCCATGTCGAGCGAGACATGCACGAACGGCGCCCCGGACACCGCTTCGATCGCCTGTTCCATCACGTGACGCATGCCGTGGCGGTCGACGTCCTCCATGGTGAACACGCGCACTCCCAGCCCCGCCAGGCGGTCGCGCTCGCCGGCGTCGACGCTGCGGATTCCCACGAGCGCCGTCAGCCGCTCGTCGACCATCGGCAGCGGCCACGCCGAGCTCTCGAACCGCGGATCGTCGGCGAGCCCCAGCGCCACCGCGAGCGGCATGCCGTGCACGTTGCCGCTCGGAGATGTCCTCGGCGAGTTGATGTCCGTGTGGGCGTCCAGCCACACGACGCCGCCCGGTGTCCCGTGCGACCGCGCCAGGCCGCCCAGCGTGCCGATGGCGATCGAGTGGTCACCGCCGAGGACGAGCGGCAGCTCACCCTCCGACAGCGTCGCCGCGACGTGGTCGGCAAGCTCCTCGCACGTCCGCTTGATGGCGCTCCAGTACCGCGCCGACGGGTCCCCCTGGTCGAGCGCCTCCACCATCCCGGTGCGGACGTTGCCGTGGTCGTGGATCTGCAGCCCGAGCTCCTCGATCCGCTCGCCGAGCTGGGCATAGCGAATCGCCGAGGGCCCCATGTCCACGCCGCGGCGCCCGGATCCCAGGTCGAGCGCCGCGCCGATGACGCCGATCGGACGGCGCCCGCGGTGGTCGGGAATCTGGCGGCCGGTCACGGGCGCAAACACTATCCGAGGGCTGCTGCGCAGAGCCGCGGCGTACGCACGATTTGCCCCTAAAGGGTTACGGCACGGCGCCGATACACAGGGGACCCGGTACCCCCAACCGGCCAACCGCAGCACCCGCTTGAGCCCCCAGGAGGCCTCACGTCCATGATCGATCTGGCCAGCATCCGAAACGCGTCGTTTTCGCTCACCCCGACCGGCTACAACCCGGAGGAGGTCGATCACTTCCTGGTCACGCTGGCGGACTCTGCCCCCGGCAGCATCGATCTGTCTGCCGTCCGCAACGCCTCGTTCACCCTCACGCCGACCGGCTACAACCCCGAGGAGGTCGACCATTTCCTCGGCTCGATCGCCGACCAGCTGGCCGTCGCCCCGGCGCCGCAGGACGAACCGGTCGCGCACGCCGTGCCGGCGTCGACGTTCGACGAGCCGTCCTTCGACGCAGCGCAGCCGTCCGAGCAGCCGGCCGAGCCGGTCTGGCACGAGCAGGCGGTCGCCGATGCGCACGCCGACGGCGAGCAGGCCGCGGACGAGACGCACGAGGCGCAGG
>DASWRM010000035.1 GCA_036403155.1 Gaiellales bacterium
ATCGCCACGACGCGGCCACCACGCTCGACCGCGGCGAACACGGCCTGCTTGCGGGCCTCATGCTCCTGCCGCGTCCGCTTCGGGTACGCCTTCGCCTTGCCACCGACCCACGTCTCGTCAGCCTCGACCGCGCCGTCCAGCCGCGGATCGTCGTCCTGGGTCATCAGCTTGTTTCGGATCAGGTTGAACATCCGCCACGCGGTCTTGTAGGTGACGCCAAGCTCGCGCTCCAGATGCTTCGCGGAGATACCGCACCGAGTGCTAGTGATGAGGTAGATCGCGTAGAACCAAAGCTGGAGCGACGTGGACGACTTGTGGAAGATCGTTCCGGCGGTCGGGTGGACGTGGTGCCCACAAGCCCGGCACGTCCACGACTGGCGCTGCTGGCCGGTGTCATAGCGGCGGAACTCGCGCCGCTTGTCGCACTTCGGACAGTCGGCATGGATGCCGTCGTCGGAGTACCGCGACCGCCAGAGGTATTGCAGGCACGACTCGTCGTCTGGGAACTCGCGCATGAACTCCATGAGCGAGTAGGACGACTCCGAGGACTTCGACCGCTGAGGGGCTTTCCGATTGGGCATGGGCACACCATATCACAAATCTCTACAGTGTGGGGATAGTCGCCCAAGTCGATCCGCCGCTGTGTGCCTGTCCTGACACGGTCCGGGCACGAGGGCGTGCGGGCTGCGTGACGCGACGGATCTCGTCGCGGCCGCCCACTAGAGGACGAGCGCGGCGGCGCCGAGCACGCCGGCGTCGTTGCCCAGCTCGGCCGCCACCACGCGCGCGGAGGAGGACGACCGCAGCACCCGCCGCTGGTACTCCTCGCGGGCGGGCTCGAGCAGCAGCTCACCAGCCGCGATGATGCCGCCGCCGATCACCACCAGCTCCGGGTTGAAGATGTTGACGTAGTTCGCGATCCCCACGCCCAGGTGGCGGCCGACGATCCGGAACACGTCGCGCGCCTCGCCGTCGCCGGCCTTTGCCCGCTCGATCACGAAGTGCGCATCCAGATCGCTGCCCGCGCTGCGGGAGCCGGCCAGCCCACCGTGCGGCCGCTCATCAGCGATCCGGTTCGCCGCGGCCAGGATACCGGTCGCCGAGCACAGCACCTCGAGACAGCCGCGGTTGGAGCAGTGTCCCTGGCACGGCGGCCCGTCCTCATCGATCGACATGTGCCCGAGCTCCCCCGCGGTGCCGTACGACCCGCGGTAGAGGTCGCCGTCCAGCACGAGCCCGCCGCCCACCCCGGTCCCCAGCGTAAGCATCACCACATGGCGCGCCCCGCGCGCGGCGCCGATCCGCACCTCCGCCAGGCAGGCGGCGTTCGCGTCGTTGTCGATCTCGACCCGCACGTCCAGCCGCCTGGCCATCTCCTGCTTGAAGTCGATCTCCTCCAGCGGCACGTTCGTCGAGTCCAGCACGCGCCCGTTGCGCTGGTCGATCTGCGACGGCAGGCCGAATCCCACCGCCGCCGGCTTCGCACCCTCCGCCACCTGCTCCACGACCCGCTCGATCGAGTCGAGCAGCGCTTCCTGGCTGCGCAGCTCGGTCGGCACCGCGGTGCGCGCCAGCAGCGTGTAGTCCTGAGACACCAGTGCGGCCTTCGTCGTCGTGCCGCCAAGGTCGATTCCGACGACTGCGGAGGGGGAGGAGTCGGGCATGCCGCTGGCTAACATAGCAACGCCGTGGCAGAGCAATCCCGGAGGCCGAGGGCCTACCGCGTGTACCGCGGCGGGCACGCACGCAAGGACGACCCAGACGCCGCGCGGTTCGCGTTCGGCGCGTCCCCGAGCGGGGTGAAGGAGCCGCGCCCCGCGACGCCGCCCGGCATGTCGCGCCCCGGGCCGCCGGGAGCGCCCCCGGTGCAGCGCCCGCCGCTACCCGGGCGTCAGGTCGCCACGGTGCCGTCCCGGCGCCGCTTCTGGCCCGGCTGGCGCAAGGGCGTGCCGATGATCGTCGGCATCGTCCTGGTGCTCTTCGCCGGCTGGCTGTACCTCGGGTACCGGTCGTTCTCGAACGAGGTCGCGAACGCGAACGCCCGCCTCGACAAGCGCACCAAGCGCGCGCTCACGCCGGCCGGGCACATCCTCACCTCGCCCCAGGTGACGCTCGTCCTCGGCTCGGACAGCCGCGGGCAGCACACCACAGCCCGCGCCGACTCGATCCTGCTGTTCCGCACCGACCCGGGCAAGCACCTCGTCAGCATGCTGTCGATCCCCCGTGACCTGCGCGTCCCGATCAGCGGCCACGGCGACACGAAGATCAACGCCGCGTTCGCGTACGGCGGCGCGCCGCTCCTGATCCGCACGATCAACCACCTGACCGGCTTCGAGGTGAACCACATCGTGCTCGTCAACTTCACCGGCTTCAAAGACCTGATCGACTCGCTCGGCGGCGTGACCCTCTACAACAAGCGCAGGATCGTCTCGTCGCAGCCGTTCGACGGCATCACCTGGCACTTCAAGCCGGGCACGATCCACCTCGACGGCCGCAAGGCGCTGGCATACGCGCGCATCCGCCACACCACCAACCCGCAGGACAGCGACATCACCCGCACCGAGCGCCAGCAGCTGGTGATGCAGGCGATCTCCCGGCAGCTCGTGTCCCCCTCCAGCGTGCTGCACCTGCCCAGCATCGGCCGCGACATCGCCCGGCCGCTCGCAACCGACCTCTCCGCCAACGAGCTGCTCGGCCTCGGCTGGGAGAAGTTCCGCGCCAGCCGGACGCTCGAGTGCCATCTCGGCGGCCAGCCCGCGCTGATCGACGGCCAGGACGAGATCCTGAGCGTCGACCAGAACCGGCTGGTCGTCCAGATGTTCCTCGGCCAGAACGCGCCGCAGCCGCCGGCGCGCGGCTCGCTCTACAGCCCCGGCTGCCGCGTCCAGTAGCGCTCCGGGCGGCTAGGCCTCGGCGGCCTTGGCCGGCTTCGAGTCGCCGCCGCCGGAGCTCTTGGAGTCCGACGAGCTCGTGCCCTTGTCAGACGAGGAGCCGGAGTCCGTCTTGCCGTCGGATGACCCGCCTTTCTTCCCGCGGCCATAGTCCGTCGAGTAGAACCCGGAGCCCTTGAAGTGGATCGCGACCGGGTGGAGCACGCGCTGGGCCGGTGCCCCACAGACCTCGCAGACCGCGATCGGGTCGTCGGAGAACTTCTGCAGGGCGTCGAAGCTGTGGCCGTTGTCGCACCGGTACTCGTAGATCGGCATGTGCGAATTCTACCAGCGGGAACGGCTGTCGTTGGCACACTCGGACCGAGAGTGCCAATCGGATAGCATCAGCGCCCGCATGCGGATCGCGATCGTCACCGACTTCTACTATCCCTCGCTCGGCGGGATCACCGAACATGTCGACGGCCAGGCCAGGGCGCTGACGGCTCTCGGTCACGATGTCACGGTCGTCACCGGCAAGCTCCTGCGCCCGCCGCCCGTGCAGGACGACGCCATGGCCGTCCCCGACCCGACGTTCGAGGTCGTGCACATGGGCACCGCCCTGCGCATCTACGTGCCTCGCTGGGGGAACGGCGCCGAGACCACGCACACCATCGGCCCGCGTCTGGGCCGCCGGCTCGGCGCGTTCTTCCGCGAGCGCGGATTCGACGTCGTCCACGTGCACGCCCCGTACAACCCCCAGATGCCGGCCTGGGCGATCGACAACACGCCCGACGATGCGCTCGCCATCGCGACGTTCCACAGCGTCTTCCCGCAGACGCTCGGCATGGACATCGAGGCCGAGCTGATCCGCCCGGCGATCGAGCGCCTGGACGGCCGCGTGTGCGTCAGCGAGGCCTGCATCGGCTCGCTCACGCCCTACTTCCCATACGCCTACGACGTGATCCCCAACGGCATCGACGCAGACCACTTCTCGCCCGACGCCGAGCCGGTACGCGAGCTGATGGGCGACCACCGCACGATCGTCTTCGTCGGCCGGTTCGACCCGCGAAACGGCGTCGACACGATGATCCAGGCGCATGAGCTGCTCGTCCGCGAACGCGGCGGAGACGTCCGGCTGGTGATCGTCGGCGACGGCCCGCTGCGCACGTACTACGAGCGCATGGTGTCGGAGCAGGCGCGCCCGTACGTGCACTTCGCCGGGCGCCTCAACCGCAGCCGGCCGAACTACCTGGTCACGGGCGACGTCTTCTGCACCCCCTGCGCGCGCGCATCGTTCGGGATGGTGCTGCTCGAGGCGATGAGCTGCGGCCGCGCCGTCGCGGCCAGCCGCATCAGCGGGTTCCAGCTGCTGATGGAGGACGGCCGCCAGGGCTACCTGGTGCACCCCGCCCGCTCAGCCGAGCGGTTCGCCGACGCCCTGCGGCGCCTGCTCGATGACGACGAGTCTCGCTCCCGGATGGCCGCCGAGGGCCGCCGGACGGCGCTCGAGCACTACGCATGGCCCCGCGTGGGCGGCCAGCTCGAGCAGTACTATGGCGACCTCATGGCGGGACGACGACCGGTATGGGCAAGCGCCAAGTCATCAGCACCTTCGTAGCGATCGCCGCGGCCTGGCTGGCCGCCGCGGGCGTTGCGGGGGTCGCGCTCGGCGGCCTCACCGGTGACCTGGTCTTCGGCGCGGCGCTGCTGCTGACGCTGCTCGTCGCGTTCGCCGCCTTCACGCCGAACACGCCGCTGTTCGGCCGCGTGATCGGCCGCGGCACGCTCGACGCTCCGAAGGCCGCGATCACGTTCGACGACGGGCCGAGCGCCGAGTTCACGCCGGCGATCCTCGACGAGCTGGGCGCGGCCGGCGTGCGGGCGACGTTCTTCGTGCTGGGCCGCCACGTCCGCGCGCACCCCGAGATCGCGCGCCGGATCGTCGACGAGGGCCACGAGCTCGCGAGCCACGGCGACGACCACTCGCTGCTGACGTTCCAGGGCCCGACGCGCATCGCGCACCAGCTGCGCTCCCTGGACGAGGCCGTCGTCGGGGCGACCGGTGCGGCCCCCGTGCCGCTCTTCCGCGCGCCGCACGGGTTCCGCAGCCCCTTCCTGATCCCGGTCGCCCGCCGCCTGGGCTACCGCGTGGTCGGCTGGACGGCGGGCGTCTGGGACACCGCCAAGCCCGGCATCGACCGGATCGTCGCGCGCAGCGTCGCAAAGCTGCACCCGGGCGCCATCCTCCTGCTCCACGACGCGGACGGATCGGGCAACGCCGACGACCGGTCGCAGACCGTCGCGGCGCTGCCGCGCATCATCGAGGCGGGCCAGCGGCAGGGCCTGCAGTTCGTCACCGTGTCCGAGCTGGCCGCGGAGCTGCGGCCGCACCGGCGCATGGCCCTGCGCGCCGTCATCATCGCCGGGCTGGTCGCGGCGGGCGTGTTCCTGCTCTCGACGAAGCTCGACCTGAAGGCGATCGGCGGCGTGATCACCGACGCCCGCCCCACCTACGTCTTCGCCGCGCTCGCCGCGAACCTGCTCTCGGTCGCGGCGAAGGCGCTGACCTGGAAGGCGGCCCTCGACGCCATCGAAGACGTGGAGAACGGCTCCGGCGGCCGAGGGCGCATGGAGTGCCGGCTGGCCGACGTCGTGCCGGCGATCTTCATCGGCTTCCTCCTGAACACGGTGCTGTTCGCCCGGCTCGGCGAGGTGGCCCGCATCTCGGTGCTTCGCCGCAAGCTCGCGGCGCGGGGGTACGAGGTGCCGCTGCCGACGCTGGTCGGTACGCTCGTCACCGAGCAGCTGCTGGCCGGCGTGACGCTGCTCGCCGTCCTGCTCGGGGTCGCCGCCTTCGTGTCCATTCCGGGATGGGGAGTGAAGCTGCTGCTCGTGCTCGTGGGCGTCGTGCTCGTGATCGCGATCGCTGCGGTGGCGATCGAGGTCTGGGCCCGCTACCGGCGCCGGCAGGTACCGACGGAAAAGGATCCGGTCGAGCACTGGTGGCACCTGCTCGGCATCAGCTTGGGAGCCGTGCCGCTCGCGCTTCGGGAGGGCCAGGCGGTGCTCCGCCGGCCGCGGCTGCTGCTGTGGGGGCTGTTCACCGCAACCATCTCGTGGCTCGCCCAGATGCTCGGGATCCTCTGGGCGCTCGATGCGTACGGCATCCACCACGGGATCGGCGCCGCCGGCCTCGTCTTCCTCGCATCGAACCTGGTCGGCCTGTTCCCGATCGTTCCCGGCAACCTGGTGGTCTTCCAGGGCGCGACGTACACGGCGCTGCAGGTCTACAACGTGCCCACGGACGTCGCCATCAACTTCGGCATCGGGCTGCAGCTGATCGAGGCGCTGCTCGGCGTCGGCCTCGGGTTCTTCTTCCTGAGCTACGAGGGGCTGTCGGTGGGCGAGCTGCGCAGCGAGGCGGAGGCCTCGGCCAGGGTCAGCGAACCGTCGTAGAGCGCGCGCCCGATCACCGCGCAGTCGGCGCCCGCGCGGCCGACCGCGGCGACGTCCTCGGCCGAGCCGATCCCGCCCGCCGCCATCAGCAGGCCGGGAACGTGCGGGCGCAGCCGCCGGAGCAGGTCGGTGTCCGGGCCTGACCGGGTGCCGTCACGCTCGATCGCCGTGACGAGGAAATCGCGTACGCCGGCGCCGGCGAGCCGCTGGACGAAGGCGTCCGCCGCAGCGCCGGTGTCCTGGAGCCACCCCGCCGCGCGCACGGTGCCGTCGAGGACGTCGGCCGCCACGGCGACGCGCGCCGTCTCGGCCGCGAGCGTGCCGGCCAGCTCGGGGTCGACGGCGGCCAGCGTGCCGACCAGCACGCGCGCCACGCCCAGCTCGAGCGCCTCACGGACGTCGCGCTCTCTGCGCATGCCGCCGCCCACCTGCACCGCCATGCCGGAGCGCTCCACCAGCCGCCGGATCACCGCGGCGTGCTGCGGCGGCCGGACGCCGTCGCGCGCCGCCGACAGGTCGATCACGTGCAGCAGCGTCGCCCCCTGCGCGGCATATCCCGCCGCCGCGTCCTCCGGGTCGATTGGGAACTCGGTGACCTCGTCGTACCGGCCCTGCCGCAGCCGGACGACGCGGCCGTCCAGCAGGTCGACCGCGGGTACGACGCGCGGCCTCTCAGCGTGCTCGCGTTTCAGCATGCTAAAATGCTATCACCGTGCCGGAAGCGTGGCGAACATCCGAGACCGACGACCTCTGCGACGCGCTGCTCGCCCTGCGCACGCGCGACGAGGCGGCCGCGTTCCTGCGCGACATCTGCTCGCTGCACGAGCTGGAGTCGCTCTCCCACCGCTGGCAGGCCGCGCGGATGCTCGATCGCGGCACGCCGTACGCCCGGGTCGCGTCGGAGCTCCACGCGTCGACCGCGACGGTGACCCGCGTCGCCCACTGGCTGCGGCACGGCGAGGGCGGCTACAGGCTGGTGCTCGACCGGATGGGAGCGGGGACGTGACCCGCCCGTTCCGCCTCGCGCTGCCCTCGAAGGGGCGCATGCATGAGCCCGCGGTCGGCCTCGCACGCGACGCGGGCGTCGAGGTCGAGGTCAACGGGCGCGCGCTCTACTCCCACTGCTCGCAGTGGGACATCGAGGTGCTGTTCGCGCGCTCCGACGACATCCCCACGTGGGCGGCCGACGGTGCCGTCGAGACGGCGATCGCGGGGCGCAACCAGCTGGTGGAGGCCGGCTCGCCGGCAGAGGAGCTGCTCCCCCTCGGGTTCGGCCGCTGCCGGCTCGACCTCGCCGTCGCAAACGACTCGCCGGTGGCCGCGCCCGGTGATCTCGCCGGCATGCGAGTGGCCACGGCCTACCCCCGCACGACGGCGCGGTTCTTCGGGGACGCCGGCGTCGAGGTGCACGTCGTGCCGATCCACGGATCGGTGGAGCTGGCGCCTCGGCTGGACGCCGCGGAGGCGATCTGCGACCTCGTGTCGAGCGGCGAGACGCTGCGGTCGAACGGGCTGCGCCCGGTCGCGACGGTGCTCGAGTCCGAGGCGGTGCTGCTCGCCCGCCCAGATCTGGACGATGCGCACCGGGAGGTCGCGGCGGCGCTGGTGACCGTGATGGAGAGCGTGATCGCCGCCCGCGGCAAGCGCTATCTGATGCTGAACGCACCCGACCGCTCGCTCGACCGCATCGTCGACCTGCTTCCGGGAATGGAGTCGCCGACCGTGCTCCCGCTCGCCCGCTCGGGGATGCACGCCGTCCATGCGGTCGTCGACCGGCGGCAGGTCGTCGAGCTGCTCGGCCCCCTGCGCTCGGCCGGCGCATCGAGCATCCTCGTGCTCCCCATCGAGAACCTCGTGCCGTGAGCGGTCTCATCCGCGCCGACCTGGCGGATGTCGAGCCGTACAGATGGCAGGAGGGCTGGCAGCGCCACATCCCGCCCGGCACCCCGGTCGTTCGCCTCGACCAGAACACGCAGCCCCGCCCTCCCGCGTGGTACGCCGGCGCGGCGGCATGGCTCGCGGCGCTGCCGCCGAACTCCTATCCGGACTCCCGGTACACGGACCTGCGCGAGGCGGCCGCCGCCTACGCGGGCTTCCCGGCCGAGCAGGTGGTGGTGACCGCCGGGGCGGATGAGGCGCTCATGCTCTGCGCGCTGCTCGCGCTCGAGCCGGGCGCGCGTGCGTATGCCCGGGAGCCGTCCTACGCCGTCTACGGGAGCGTGACGCGGCTCGCCGGCGGCACGCCGGCCGCCGAACCCGGTGCGGCCCGGCTCACCTGGGTCTGCTCGCCGCACAACCCGACCGGCGAGGACGCCCCGCATGACGTGCCGGAGCCGGGTGGCGGGCTGGTCGTGGTCGACCAGGCCTACGTCGAGTTCGGAGGCACCGACCTGTCCGGCCTCGTTCGCGAGCGGGACGACGTCGTCGTCGTGCGGACGCTGTCGAAGGCGTTCGCGCTCGCCGGTGCGCGGGTCGGGTACCTGATCGCTCCGCCGGCGCTTGCGCGCGCGCTCGAGGCGATCCGCCCACCCGGCAGCATCTCCAGCTACTCGAACGCGCTCGCGCTGCGCGCCCTCCAGGATGTCGATGCCATGCGCGCGGACGTGGCGGCCACCGTCGAGGAGCGCGAGCGCCTGGCGGCCGCGCTGGCGGCCGCCGGCTGGCAGGTACGCCCGTCGTGCACCAACTTCCTGCTGGTCGACAGCGGCGGAGATGCGGCGTCGTGGGCGCTCAGGCTGCTCGGCTCCGGCATCGTCGTGCGGACGTTCGACGCGCTGCCCGGCATGCTGCGGATCACGGTCGGCGCGCCGCAGGACACCGACCTGCTGCTCGAGACGCTGGGCTTCGCGGAGGCGTCCGCCCCCCGGCGAGACGAGCGGTCGCGCACCGGCACGGTGCGGCGGCAGACCCGCGAGACGCGGATCGACGCGCGGTGGGCGCTCGACGGCACGGGCGCAGCTCGGGTCACGACCGGCATCGGCTTCCTCGACCACATGCTGACCGCGCTGGCGTTCCACTCGCTGACCGACCTTCGCCTGACATGCACCGGCGATCTCTGGATCGACGAGCACCACACGGTCGAGGACGTCGCCATCGCGCTTGGCCAGGCCCTGGACGGGGCGCTCGGCGACCGCACGGGCATCGCCCGCTACGGCGACGCGCGAGCGCCGCTGGACGAGGCGCTCTGCCACGCGACGGTCGACCTCGGCGGCCGCGGCCACAGCGCGATCGGTCTGCCGCTGACCGGCGACCGCATCGGCGGCCTCCCGGCCAGCCTCGTCCCCCACTTCTTCGACTCCCTGTCGCGCGCCGGTCGCCTCGCGATCCACCTCGAGGGCCACGGTCAGGACGACCACCACATCGTCGAGGCGGCGTTCAAGTCCCTCGCACTGGCGCTGCGCGAGGCGGTCGCCCGCGACCCGGCGCGCGCGGGCGCGCTCCCGAGCACCAAGGGCGCGGTATGACGGCCGTCACGCTGATCGACTACGGCGCGGGGAACCTGCGCTCGCTGCGCGCGGCGTTCGAGCGGCTGGGTGCGACGGTGCACGTGACCGGTGAGGCGTGTGACGTGTCAGCCGCCGGACGCCTCGTCCTCCCGGGGGTGGGAGCGGCTGCGCCCGCCATGGCGGCCCTGCGCGCACGGGGCCTCGACGCTGCGATCCGCGGGTCGACCGCCCCGCTGCTCGGCGTCTGCCTCGGCATGCAGCTGCTGTTCGAGCGGTCGCACGAGGGCGGAGTGGAGTGCCTTGGCCTGCTCCCCGGAGAGGTGCTGCCGATCGACTGGGCCGAGCGGGTTCCGCACATGGGCTGGAACGACGTGGTCGGTGACGCCGAGAGCGCGGTCTGCTACTTCGCCCACTCCTACGCCGTTGCCTGCGATGACGACGTTGTCGCCGGGCGGACGCCGATCGACGGCCGCGACGTGCCGACGGTGGTTCGTGCCGGCCGGCTGCACGGCGTCCAGTTCCATCCCGAGAAGAGCGCCGCGGACGGCCGGCGGATGCTGGAGCGCTGGCTTGCTGCGTAGGCGCGTGATTCCCTGCCTGGACGTCCGCGGCGGCCGGCTCGTCAAGGGCATCAACTTCGAGTCGCTGCGCGACTGCGGCGACCCGGTCGACGCCGCGCAGCGCTACGCCGCGGCGGGCGCCGACGAGATCGTCTGGCTGAACATCAGCGCCGGCGAGGAGTCCTGGGCCGAACTGCTCGATGCGGTCGAGCGCGCCGCGGAGCTGGTCGACGTCCCGCTGTGCGTGGGCGGTGGCGTCACATCCGCCGAGCAGGCGCGCGAGCTGCTGCTGGCGGGCGCGGACAAGGTCAGCGTCAACACGGCCGCGCTCGACCGACCCCAGCTCGTGACCGAGCTGTCGGAGCGCTTCGGCACCCAGTGCGTCGTCGTCGCGATCGACGCGAGCCGCCGGGACGGCCGGTGGGAGACCTACGCAGGCGCCGGACGGCGGCCAACCGGCCGCGACGCCGTGGACTGGGCGGCGGAGGCGGCCCGCCGGGGAGCCGGCGAGCTGCTCGTCACCAGCATCGATACCGACGGCACCCAGGGCGGCTACGACCTCGAGCTGCTGTCGGCGATCTGCCGCGCGGTCACCGTCCCCGTGATCGCCTCGGGCGGCGCCGGACGCCCTGCCGACCTCGTTGCCGCCCTCGAGGCGGGCGCGTCGGCGGCGCTGGCCGCGTCGATCTTCCACGACGGGACGTTCCCGATCCCCGAGGTGAAGCAGGAGGTGGCGTCGTGCGGCCTGCCGGTGCGGATCTGACCCTCGAGCCGGGACAGCTGGTGACCTGCGTCGTCCAGGACGCGGCGACGGGAGACGTGCTGATGGTGGCGTGGGCCGACCAGGAGGCGCTCGACGCGACCCGCGACACCGGGCTCGCGCACTTCCACTCGCGGTCGCGCGGCCGGCTCTGGAAGAAGGGCGAGACGTCGGAGAACACCATGGCGGTCGAGTCGATCGCGGCCGACTGCGACGGCGACACGCTGCTGATGCGGGTGCGGCCCGCCGGCCCCGCCTGCCATACGGGCGAACAGACGTGCTTCGGCCCGCGGACGATGGATGCCCGGCCGGCCATGCTGGCCGAGCTCGCGCGCGTGATCGAACAGCGTCGCGGCGCCGACCCGGGCACCAGCTACGTGGCCGGCATGCTGGCCGGCGACCGCGAGGCGCCGCAGCGGAAGGTCGGAGAGGAGGCCGTCGAGGTGCTGCTCGCGCCGGCCGGGAGCCCGGAGCTCGTGGCGGAGGTCGCCGACCTGTGGTTCCATTCGATGCTGCTGCTCGCGCGCGACGGGATCGATCCGCTCGCGCCGCTCGAGGTGCTGCGCACTCGTCGGAACGGCTGACAGCGCGCATGAGCCCGGCGAACGGGCCGAGCGGCTCCACTACAGTCAACCGCGTGCGCACGCGACTCGCCGCACTGCCCCTGCTCGCGCTCGCCGCCGCCGGCTGCATGGGCGGCGGCTCGTCGCCCACGAGCTCGCAGGGCAGCGGCTCCGCGGTGCCGGCCGCCTCGACGCTGCCCCAGTCGGGGACGGCACGGCTGCCCGACGGGATCGTCTACACGGTCGCGGCGCCCGGCGCCACGCTGAGGCTGGACAACCTCACCCTTCGCATCCTCGGAGTGACCTGGCGAAGGTCGGTCGCCGGAGCCACCGCACCGCCCGGGACACGGATGTTCGCCGTCGTCCGCGTCCGGCTTGCCAACACGAGCTCCACGGAGCCGGGGACCGTGACGCCGACGCAGATCTGGCTTCGGAGCACGCTGAACCGGACGTACCTGGCCTCCGGCGCGTCGGATGCGAACGACCGGGTGATCGGCTCGGAGCTGGCGCCGGGCCAGGGGGTGACGGGAGCGCTGGTCTTTCCCGTGCCGGGCAAGCTGGAGGGCGGGCTGCTCGTCTACCGCTTCGGCGACACCCCCGCGAAGGCGCGGCACGTCGGGATCGCCCGCCTCTCCTGATGGCGCTCGAGGACTACCGCCGCAAGCGACGGCCGGGCCGCACGCCCGAGCCGCCGGGCGAGCCGGATCAGGCGGATGGGGACGGCCGCCCCGTGTTCGTCATCCAGCGGCACGACGCTCGCCGGCTGCACTACGACCTGCGGCTCGAGATGGGCGGTGTCCTGGCCAGCTGGGCGCTCCCGAAGGGCCTGCCGCTCGAGCCGGGCGAACGCTACCTGGCCGTGCACACCGAGGACCATCCGATGAAGTACGCGACATTCGCCGGCGTGATCCCGAAGGGCGAGTACGGCGCAGGCACGATGGAGATCTGGGATCACGGCGTCTACGAGCTGGTCGAGCAGAAGCGGGACGGCGGCCTCACCGTGCGGCTCGAGGGCGACCGGGTGCAGGGCCTCTGGACTCTGGTGCCCGCCCGGCTCGGCGGTGACGAGAAGAACTGGCTGGTGATCAAGAAGCACGACCCGGGCGGCGCCGCCGAACGGTCGGTGCGCGCGGCGTACGCGCCGATGCTCGCGACGCAGTCCGACCGGCTGCCGGGGCGCGGCGACTGGACGTACGAGGTGAAGTGGGACGGATACCGGGTGATCGCGCGCCTCGAGGGCGGCGAGACGGCGCTGACGAGCCGGCGCGGGGTCGACATGGCGTCGCGCTTCCCGATGCTCGTGCGCGCCCTCCCCCACGCCCTGCGGACATCGGATTGCGTCGTCGACGGCGAGCTGTGCATGCTCGACGAGGAGGGACGTCCGAGCTTCTCGCTGATGCAGAGGGGCGAGGGGTCGCCCGCCTACTACGTCTTCGACCTGCTCGAGCTGGAGCGCCGGCCGATCATCGACCTGCCGCTCGAGGAGCGGCGCGAGCAGCTCGAGGCGCTGCTGATCGACGGCAACCCGCTGGTGCGGCTGTCGCGCGGCTTCGACGACGGCGCGGCGCTGCTCGACGCGGTCGTCGCGCAGGACATGGAGGGCGTGGTCGCCAAGCGGCTGGGCTCGCCGTACCGGCCGGGGCGGCGCAGCGGGGACTGGGTGAAGGTCAAGTCCCGGCAGGACGGCGAGTTCCTGATCCTGGGCTGGACGCCGGGGCAGGGCGCGCGCGAGGCGCTCGGGTCCCTCGTGCTGGGGGAGCCCGGCGACGAAGGCATCACCTGGGCCGGCAACGTCGGCAGCGGCCTGGACGAGCGGACGATCGCGGAGCTGCTGCGCCGGCTCGAGCCCATGCGCGTGGACGCGGCGCCGATCTCGCCCCTCCCGAAGATGCCGAAGACGCCGGTGCGCCGCGTGAGGTGGGTGGAGCCGCGCCTGCGCGCGAAGGTCAGGTTCGCCGAGCGGACGCGGGACGGCCGGCTGCGGGCGCCGGTGTTCATGGGGCTGGCGGAGGAGCAGGCGCAGGCCGAGGTTCGCAGCTCACGCGTGACGCTCACGAACCCGGCCAAGGTCTTCTTCCCCGACGACGGCATCACGAAGGGAGACGTGTTCGCCTACTACATGGCCGTCGCGGATGCCGTCGTGCCGCACATGCGCGACCGGCCGTTCACGATGCTGCGGTATCCCGACGGGATCGAGGGCAAGAGCTTCTTCCAGAAGAACGCGCCCGACCACCTGCCCTCGTGGATCCGCACCTTCACCCACGAGGACATCCGCTACATCCTGGTGAACGACGCCGACACCCTCGCCTGGGTGGTCAACATGGGATGCATCGACCTGCACCCCTGGCTTGCCCGCTGTGACCGGCCCGACCGGCCGGATCTCGTCATGTTCGACCTCGACCCTGCCGACGGCGTACCGTTCGCGACGGTGGCCGAGGTCGCCCTGCTCGTGCGCGAGGCGCTGCGCGCGCTGAAGCTGCAGGGCGTGCCACGGACGAGCGGCGGCAAGGGCATCCACATCCTGGTACCGGTCGAGCGGCGGTACGACCATGACCAGGCGCGCGCGTTCGTCGCCGCGGTGGCGCGTGCGCTGGCCAGGACGCATCCGGAACTGATCACCACCAAGTGGCGCCGCTCCGACCGCCACGGCGTCCTCATCGACGCGAATCAGAACGGCCTCGGGCGGACGACCTCCGCCGCCTACTCCGTGCGCCCCCGACCCGGGGCGACGGTCGCGACGCCGCTGGCGTGGGACGAGCTGACACCCGACCTCGATCCGAAGGCGTTCACGATGGAGGCCGTGATGGAGCGGGTCAGCCGGCTTGGCGACCTCGCCGAGCCGCTGCTCGGCCGCCGCCAGCGCCTGCCGTAGCGCGGGGCTTGCCCTTCCCGGCAGAGCCGCCGGACTTCGCCTTGGGCTTCGGCGTGGCCTTGACCTCCTCGAGCGATGCCTGCAGCGCCGCGAGCAGGTCGGGCGCGGCCGGCTTCTCGGTCTCGACCGCCGGCTTGACGCCCTCGCCGCTGCGCTTGGCCTCGATCACGCCGAGCAGGCGCTCGCGGTAGGCGTCGTGGTACTGGTCGACGTCGAAGTCGCCCTGGTACTGGCCGATCAGCTGCATGGCCATCTCCAGCTGACGCTTGTCCACCTTCACGCCGTCGGGGGCGATGCCCTCGACCGGGCGCACCTCGTCGGCGAAGAACATCTTCTCGAGCGTGAGCACGCCCTCCCGCACCCGCAGGCAGCCCAGGTTCTCCCGCTCGTGGAACACGTAGGTGGCGACCGCGACCAGGCCCGCCTCCTCCATCGCCTTCACGAGCAGCGCGTACACCGGTTCGGCGGCCGTCTCGGCGGGCCCCAGGTAGTACGTCCGCTCGAAGTAGATGGGGTCGATCTGGTCGGAGGGCACGAAGTCGTGGATCGTGATCGTCTTGTACGCGTCCGGCGCGGCAGCTTCGAAGTCCTCGTCGCTGAGATAGACGAACTCGTCGTCCTCGACCTGGTAGGCCTTGACGATCTCCTCGTTGGGGACGGGCTCGTCCTCGAGCTTGCAAATCTTCTGGTAGCCGATCCGCCCGCCGTCCTTCTCGTGGATCATGTTGAACTTCAGGTTCTTCTCGCTGATCGCGGCGTACATGCGCACGGGGGCGTTGACCAGCCCGAAGCTGATGCTCCCGCTCCATACCGCTCGTGGCTTTGCTGGGGCCATGGTCTCCTACACGATAGGGGAAAACCGTGTTCGTGGGATGCCCCGGAACTCCTGCCGGCGAACGCGGTCACACGGCGGCCGGCTGCTGCAGCTCGAAGGCCGCGCCGACCGAGCGCCAGAAGGCGTTCGCCGCATCGAGGTGAGCGGCCGCCTCGTCCCCGCGGCCGTGCGACGCCAGGAGCCGCCCGGCCGCGGTGCGGGCGCTCGCCTCCTCGGGCCGTGCGCCGATCGCCGCGTAGGCTGCCGCGGCGTCCTCGGACCGGCCGTCCGCGTGCGCCAGCGCGGCCCGCGTCCATGGCGTCGCCGCCGGCGCGCCGGCGAGGATCGCGCACAGATCCGCCTCACGGCCGAGCATGCCGGCCGCCGCCACCGCGTCCGGGAGGGCGAGCGCCGCCCAGAGCAGCTGATGCGAGGCCAGCTCCGCGAGCAGCATGTCCACCGCGGCACCGGCCTCCGGGTCGTGCAGGGCGGCCGCCACGCGGGACCCGAAGGCCAGCGCGGGCAGGACGTCGTACGGGTGGCCGGTCTTCCTCGCGAACACCGTCGCCCGGCGCGCCTCGCCGCGCGCCTCGTCGAGCTCGCCCCGCGAGAGCAGGATGCGGCCGCGGAGCACCCGCATCTCGGCCTCCATCTGGTGGTGGCGGCCCGCGTCGACCGCAGCGAGGTACTCCTCGGCGATGCGAAGCGCGTCGTCCCACTCACCCCGCCAGAAGCGGTGGACGGCGTCCTCGGCGCGGAACCGCCGGACCTGCACGGCCACGCCGAAGCGCGTCGCAGCCCGCAGACCGTCCGCGGTCAGCTCGGCCGCGCGATCGAGATCGCCCAGGCGCTTGTGGATGTCCGCGAGGTTGCCGTAGCACGACAGGCTCACCTCGGAGCTCTGCTCGAGCGCGAGCGCGAGCGCCCCCTCGACGTCCTCGCGCCCCCGCAGATCGCCTGCCGAGATCCGGCCCATGCCCGCGAACTGGAGGGCCTCCGCCTCGATGTCGTGCATGCCCAGCGCCCGGGCGAGGCCGAGCGCGGAGTCGAGCAGCGCGGCCCCCTGGAGGTGGTGCTCGGGCTGGAAGATCCGGTGCGTGCCCGCACGGCAGAGCACCAGTGCCTTCGCTCGCGAGGGCGGGCGGTCGGCGACGCGGTCGAGCGCCCGCTCGTCGTGCAGACGGGCCGCGGCCATGTCGCCGGCCAGCGCCGTGAGCCATGCGGCGGTCGACTCCGCCTCGGCCGCCCCGTCGTCGTCGCCCGCATCCGCCAGGGCGCCCGCCGCGTTCGCCAGCGCGTCCAGCGCGGGGCGGTCGGCCAGCGCAAGCGCGGTGGCGTGGGTGAGCAGCAGCCGTGGACGGCGCGGATCGTCGCTGCCCGCCAGCTCGATCGCCCTCGCGGACAGGTCGACGGCCTGCGCGTGCGCGTGGAGCCCGAGCGCGTGGTCGGCGGCCTCGTGGAACGCGGCGGCGGTGCGAGCGCGCAGCTCCGGATCGGCGTCCGGCGCCGCGCGCAGCGCGAGGTCGTAGTGGTGTGCGAGCGTGCCCGCCCGGTCGCGCCGGTCGCTGCCGAGGGTCTCGATCCACTCCGCAGCGCTGCGGTGCTTCCCGGCGCGCGCGCTGCGCACGGTCGTGCGGTAGGCGACGTCGCGGACGAGGGCGTGGACGAACGCGAACTCGATCTCGCCGTGCACCGAGGAGTCCTGACGGCGGCGCACGAGCTCGCGCTCCTCGAGGCGGCGGAGCACCTCGTTCACCGCCCAGACGCCGCGCCCGGTGACGGCGGCCACCGCGCCGGGCCAGAACACCCGCCCCACCACGGCGGCGTCCTGAAGGACGGCCTTGTCGCCCGCGGGAAGCGCATCGATGCGGGCGGCGATGATCGCCAGCACGGAGTCGGGAACGGGCAGCGACCCGGACGTCTCGCGGCCCTCGGCCGCCAGCAGCCCCTGGTCGACGAGCAGCCGGAGGAACTCCAGCGCGTAGAGCGGATTGCCGCCGGCCTGCGCCAGCAGCTGGTCGCGCTGGGCCGTCCCCAGCACCCGGTCCTCGCCCGCGGCCGCGAGCAGGTCGGTTGCGTCGCCGTCAGTGAGCGGCCCCACGCGGATGACCGTCGAGCTCGGGGCGGACGTCCACCCCGGGCGGCGCTCGAGCAGCTCGGGGCGTGCGGTGACGAGGATCAGCAGGCGCGTCGTCGCCCACGTGCGCAGGTGCTCGATGAAGTCGAGCAGCGCGTCGTCGGCCCAGTGCATGTCCTCGAAGGCCAGCACCAGCGGGTAGCGCTGCGCGAGGCAATCGAGAAAGTGCCGCCACGCCGCGAACGCCTCGGCGCGCCGGTCGCCGCGGAGGTCGGAACCGCCCTCGAGCCCGACCAGGCCGCGCAGGTGGCGCTCGACCCACTCGGACTCTCCCGGGCCGACGAGGGCGTGCACCGAGGCGCTCAGCTTCCGGGCCGCGGTGCCGCTGTCATCCGTCTCGAGGATGCCGGCCTCGGCCTTGACCATCTCGGCGAGCGCCACAAAGGTGACGCCCTCGCCGTAGGCCGGCGTCCGGCCCTGCCGCCAGCGGACGATGTCCGGCGCGCTCTCGAGGTGGGAGGCGAGCTCCCAGGCGAGGCGGCTCTTGCCGATGCCGGGGGCGCCGACGAGGAGCACCGTCTGTGCGGCACCGCCCCCGCTCGCCGCCTCGAACGCGGCCAGCAGCGCCGCCCATTCCTCGCGCCGGTCGACCAGCGCCGTGGGGACATGCCGGCCGAGGTCGACGCCGGTGCGCGCCCGCGGCCGCAGCGCGACCCACGCCGGCAGGGGGTCGGACTTGCCTTTCGCCTCCACGGCGGGCGCATCGCCGTACTCGATCGCGTCGCGGGTGGCACGGTGGGTCGGCTCGCCGACCAGGATCCCGTCGACGGGAGCGCCGGCCTGGAGCCGCGCCGCCGTGTTCATCACATCGCCGGTCGCGATCGGCTCGCCCGAGGCGGGGTGCGAGGACAGTGCAACGAGGGCTTCGCCGGTGTGCACGCCGAGGCGGACGTGGAACGCAGCCCCGGCTGCGCGCTCGTTGCGCGCGATCACCGCATCGCGGATGGCGATCGCGGCGCGGACGGCGCGCTCGGGATCGTCCTCGTGTGCAACCGGCGCTCCGAAGACCGCGACGGCGGCATCCCCGATGAACTTCTCGACGCTCGCGCCGAAGCCGGCCAGCCGCTCGCCGACCAGCGACTGAAACTCGGCCAGCGTGTCGCGCACGTCCTCGACGTCGGCGCCGCCGGCGTACTCCGTCGAGCCCACCATGTCGACGAAGACGACCGAGACCCGCTTTCGCTCCTCCACGGCGCCGGATGACAGCGGGCTGCCGCAGAAGGCGCAGAACCGAGCGCCCTCCGGGTTCTCCTCGCTGCAGCTGCCACAACGCCGCATCCGCCGAGTGTAGACCCGCGGCGCGCCGCGTTGACGCCGGATCGGCCAGTCAGTAGGGTGGGCGTTCGCTTTCGAACCAGGAGGTCGAGCCATGGACACCGACGACGGCCCCGTCTTCGTCCCGTTGCACACCTCGGAGAAGAACTTCGCCAGGTTCGACGTCGCTGCGTATGCCGGGTTCATCCCCGTCGAGCACGAGGCGGCGAGGGATCTGCTGCTCGACCCGCTGCCGATCCTGGCCGGCGCGATCCCCGAGGTTCAGGACGATTGGCAGGTGACCGTGACGAGGGTGGACGGCGAGTTCGGGATCGTCTGGCCGCAGGGCGGGCCGCACCACCTGTGCGTGCTGATCATGGCGCTGCCGCGGTTCGGGCGCGTGCACTGCCTGGTGCATCGCTTCCCGCCCTACGAGGACGCGAACGAGGTCTAGATCACGCGAGGTCGCGGGCGAGCAGGTCGTCCACCGATTCCCGCCGCTGCAGCAGCCGGGGCTTGCCACCGGCGACCATGACCGCCGCCGGCCGCGGCAGCAGGTTGTACGTCGAGGCCATGCTCGCGTTGTAGGCGCCGGTCGCCGGCACGGCGAGCAGGTCGCCCGCTGCCAGCTCCGGCAACCGGGCGTGCTCGATCAGCACGTCGCCCGATTCGCAGTGCTTTCCGGCGATCGTGTAGGTGTGATCCGCCTCCGCGGCGGGCCGTGCGACGGCCACGGCCGTGTAGCGGGCGTCGTAGAGCGCCGGCCGGGGATTGTCCGACATGCCGCCGTCCACGGCCGCGTAGACCGTCCCGTCCGCCGCCTGCTTGACCGCGCCCACCCGGTAGAGCGTCGTCCCCGCCGGCCCGACGATCGACCGGCCCGGCTCGAGCACGAGCTCGGGCATCGGCAGCCCGTGGGCGATCAGGCGGTCGGTCAGGTGCGCGCAGATCGTCTCCACCGACCGCTCGATCTCGAGCTCGATCTCACCGGGCACGTGGGCGATGCCGAGGCCGCCGCCCAGGTCGAGCACCGGCAGCTCGCCAAGGCCGTTGTCCTCGATGAACTCGACCAGCCAGTCCACCGCACCGAGGTAGGGCCCCAGCTCCCGGATCTGCGAGCCGAGGTGGACGTGCAGGCCGGCGGGCGCCAGGTGCTGCAGCGAATCCGCCTGCTCGAGCGCGTCCAGCGCATCCGGCGGCGCGAACCCGAACTTGGAGCCGTGGTGCCCCGTCCGGATCTTGTGGTGCGTGTCGGCGTCGATCCCGGGCGTCACGCGGACGAGCACCGGCTGCACGCGTCCCGCCGCGGCGGCGATGCCCTCCAGCTGATCGAGCTCCCCGGTGTGGTCCACGACCACGAGGCCCGCCTCGGCGGCGACCGCCCCCGAGAGATCGTCGTCCGATTTGTTGTTGCCGTGGACGATGATCGCGGCGGCTTCGACACCGGCCCGCCGGGCCGCGGCCAGCTCGCCGGCGGAGGCGACGTCGGCGCCCAGCCCCTCGTCCGCAAGCACGGCGATGACGCCGACGGTCGCGTTGGCCTTGCAGGCGTAGGCGGCCCGCGAGGCTCCCGGATAGGCCTCCAGCCCGGCGAGGTACGCGCGCGCCCGCCGGCGCATCGCGTCCTCCTCGTAGACGTAGAGCGGCGTCCCGAACTCCTCCGCTAGCTGGGATGCCGGGATGCCGCCCAGCTGTAGCTCGCTCACAGCGCCGCGACCGCGTCGCGTGCGGCGCGCAGCTGGCTCGCGAGCGCCTCACGGGTCAGCCGGGCAGCGGCGGCCTGCTCTGCGGTCGGGTGCTCGAACCGCTCGCCCGCCGCCACGCGCGCCGCCACGCGGGCGTGCGCCTCCCGGAACGGCACGCCCTCGCGGACGAGCGCCTCGGCGACGTCGGTCGCAACGGTGCGTCCGTCGCCGGCCGCCTCGACCATCCGGTCGCGGTTGAACCGCATCCCGCGCACGCAGACCTCGAGCGCCCGCAGCGCACCGGCCAGGTCGTCCACCTGATCGAAGCTCGCCCGCTTGTCCTCCTGGAGGTCCCTGTTGTAGGTCAGCGGCAGCCCCTTCAGGGTGGCGAGCAGCCCGGCCAGCCGTCCGATCGCCGTCCCCGCCTTGCCGCGCACCAGCTCGGCGGCGTCGGGGTTCTTCTTCTGCGGCATCATCGAGCTGCCCGTCGCCGCGCTGTCGTCCAGCTCGGCGAACCCGTACTCCGACGACGTCCACAGCACCAGCTCCTCGCCGATCCGGGAGAGATGCACCATGCACAGCGCGCAGGCGTAGCTGAGGCCGGTCAGGTAGTCGCGGTCGGCGACCGCGTCCAGCGAGTTCGCAAACGAGCGGGCGAACCCCAGCTCCGACGCGACCCAGGCGGGATCGAGCGGGAGGCTCGAGCCGGCCAGCGCCCCCGCGCCCAGCGGGCAGACATCGGCCGCCTCGCGCACCTGCGCCAACCGGCGGCCGTCACGGGTCAGCGCCCAGGCGTGCGCCGCCAGGTGCTGGCCGAGCCAGATCGGCTGCGCGCGCTGGCCGTGGGTGTATCCGGGCAGCAGCGCATCGCCGTCGGCCGCGGCGCGGTCGAGCAGCGCACCCGCCAGCCCGCGGACGCCGTCGATCAGCTGCCCGCAGGCGTCCTTGGCCCACAGCCGCATCGCGGTCTGCACCTGGTCGTTCCGGCTGCGGCCGGCATGCACGCGGGGCCCGAGGTCGCCGAGCAGGCGCTCGATCGCCGAGTGCACGTCCTCGTCGGCCGCGTCGATCTCGATCTCGACGTTGCCCAGCGCGGCGACGATCGCGTCCGCCTCACCCTGCTCGATCAGGCCCTGGCGCGCGAGCATGCGCACGTGCACCGCGCTCGCTCGCAGGTCGTAGGGCAGCAGCCGCCGGTCGACGGCGAGCGAGGCGGTGAAGTCCAGGATGGCCGGATCGAGGCCGCCGGCAAGGCGGCCCGACCACAGCGGCGATGTCCTCTGGCTCACACCTCTACGGTATCTGGCTGCGTCGCCGACGCCCACGTCTTGGTGCCGAGCGACCACACGTGGATGAAGCCGGCGGCGGCGCCGTGCTGGAAGCGGTCGCCCTCCTCATACGTCGCGAGGGCGTGGTCGTAGAGCGATGCCTCGGCCGTGCGCCCGGCGATCGCGCACCCACCGCGGTAGAGCTTGACCCTCGCCGTGCCGGTCACCGCAGCCGTCGCCTGCTCCATGAACGCCTGCAGAGCGAGCCGCAGCGGCGAGTACCAGAGGCCGTTGTAGATCAGGGTCGCGTACTGCAGCGCGAGCTGCTGCTTGGTGTGGGCGAGGTCGCGCTCGCTGACGAGCTCCTCGACGCCGGCGTACGCGGCCAGCAGGAGCGCGGCCGCGGGCGTCTCGTAGATCTCGCGGCTCTTGATGCCGACCAGGCGGTTCTCGATCATGTCGATGCGCCCGACGCCGTGCGCGCCGGCCAGCGCGCCCGCCCGCGCAATCAGCGAGACCAGGTCGAGCCGCTCGCCGTCGATCGCGACCGGCACGCCCTGCTCGAACTCGATCTCGACCACCTGCGGGGCTGCCAGCGCGCGCTCCGGCGCGATCGTCAGCGCAAACGCCGTCTCCGGCGGCGCCTGCCACGGATCCTCGAGCGGACCGGCCTCGATCGACCGCCCCCAGAGGTTGTGGTCGATGGAGAACGCCTCGCCGGACTTCACCGGCACCTCGATCCCATGCTCGTGCGCGTAGGCGATCTCCTGCTCGCGCGTCATCCCCCAGTCCCGCACGGGTGCCAGCACGGCCAGGTCGGGCCCCAGAGCGGCGACGGCGGTCTCGAACCGCACCTGGTCGTTGCCCTTGCCCGTGCAGCCGTGGGCGACTGCGGTGGCGCCCCGCTCCCGCGCCGCGGCGACGAGGTGGCGGGCGATCAGCGGCCGCGACAACGCCGAGACCAGTGGGTAGCGGCCCTCGTAGAGGGCGCCCGCCTGCAGCACGGGTAGCACGAACCCCTCCGCGAACTCGTCGCGCGCGTCGACGATCTCGACGTCGGCAGCGCCCGCCTTCAGCGCGCGGGCGGTGACCCCCTCCGCGTCGATGCCCTGGCCGACATCGACCAGCAGCGCGACGACGTCGGCGTCGTATTCGTCCGCCAGCCAGCGCAGCGCCACCGAGGTGTCGAGGCCGCCGGAATAGGCAAGGATGATGGTGTCCTTCATGGTGTCTCCTCTTGAAGCCGCTCGATGAGGCGGATCAGGTCGTGGCCGGTATGCGGTTCGCGGGCGATCAGGGCAGCGGTGTCGTCACCGGCGATGGTGCCGATGACCTCGGCGAACGAGGCGTTGTCGAAGGCGAAGGCGACCGGGTGGGCGTTGGCGGGGCCGGTGCGCAGAACGCACAGGTTGCCGGACGCCTCCATCGACCGCACCAGGCCCAGTGCGAGCACGACCTGGCCGACCGGATCGGCCGCGACGGCGTCCGATTCCTCGGACAGCGCGTAGACCAGCCGGCCGTGACGGCGGACGCGCACGACGCCGAGCCGGTCGAGGTCGCGCGAGACCGTCGCCTGGGTGACGTCGTGGCCGCCGCGCGCAAGCAGGCGCTGCAGCTGGAGCTGCGTCGACACCTCGTTCTCGTCCAGCAGCTCGGTGATCAACCGCTGTCGCTCGTTCATGCCGTCACCATCGTTTCCGCTCCGATCCAGACACGCCAGACGCCGCCGGCGATGGCCGCCAGGCCGGCGTCGAGCTTGGGAATCATGCCGCCGCTGACATGCCCCGAGGCGACCAGCTGCGACACCGACGCCGCGCTCAGCCGCCGGATCACGTCGCCCTCGGGCCCGAGCAACCCCGGTACGTCCGACAGGAAGATCAGCTCCGAAGCACGCAGTGCAGCGGCGACCGCGGCGGCGGCGTTGTCAGCATTGACATTGAGGCCGCTTGCGGTGGGAGCGATCACCGGCACGGCGCCGGCGGCCAGCACGGCTCGGATGCCGATCTGTTCCACCGACGTGACGCGGCCGACCAGCCCCAGCCGCTCGTCGCCCCACGGCTCGGCCGTGAGCGCGTCGTGCATCGGCCGGCAGGCGAGGCCGGCGGACTCGAGCTCCGCGCAGAGCGAGGCGTTGGCCTCGCGGATCGCCCGCTCCACCACGCGCATGACGGCGGCGTCGGTGACCCGCTGCCCGCCGACGAACCGCGGCTCGAGCCCGGCCGCTGTGCAGGCGGCGCTGATCTGCGGGCCCGCGCCATGAACGACGGCCACCTGGCGGCCACGGGCGACCAGGCTGGCGATATGCGCAGCGGCGCCTGGAGCGGCTCCGCCCACCTTCACCACCGTGATCACGTCGTCACCGCGCTGTTGAAGTGGACGTAGTCCGGTGACAGGTCGGAGGCGATGACGGTGGCATGGCCGGCACCGAGGCCGAGCGAGATCTCGACGGCGACCTCGTCCTTGCGCAGCTCTGCCTTCGCATCGGACATCGCATGCTCGACGCCCTCTCCCGCCGTCACGATCGGCACACCGCCGACGGCGACCGCCACGCGGTCCGGATCGAGATGCACGCCTGCGGCGCCGAGCGCAGCCAGGATCCGGCCCCAGTTGGGATCGCCGCCGTGCAGCGCGCACTTGACGAGCACGTTCTCGGCCACGCCTCGCGCGGCAGCGCGAGCCTCCGGCCCGCTCAGCGCGCCGGTGACGGTGTACACGCAGACCCGGGTCGAGCCCTCGCCGTCGCGCACCACCTGCTTGGCCAGGTCGAGCATCAGCTCGCTCACGGCGCCGGTCAGGATCCGCAGCTGCCGCGGCCCGTCGACGGTCACGCCCGACGCGCCGTTTGCAAGCATGAAGACGCAGTCGTTCGTGCTGGTGCAGCCGTCCACCGAGATCGCGTTGAACGAGTCCGCAACGGCCTGGCGGAGGATGCGGCGAAGCGTCGTGTGCGGCACGTCGGCGTCGAGCGTCACCTGCGCCAGCGTGGTCGCCATGTCCGGCCGGATCATTCCGGCTCCCTTGGCCATGCCGCCGACCCGCACGCGCCCGCCGGCGAGCTCCACCTGCGACTGGGCGAGCTTGGGGAACCGGTCGGTCGTGCGGATGGCATTCGCGGCCTGGCGCCCGTTGGTGCCGGCCAGCGACTGAGCGGCGACGCGGATGCCGTCCACGACGTCGTCGATGGGCAGCGGCCGGCCGATCACGCCCGTCGACGCGACGAGCACACGGGAGGGTGCGATGTCGAGCGCCGACGCCGTCTCCCGTACCATCGTCCAGGCGTCCTCGCGGCCGGCGGCGCCGGTGCAGGCGTTGGCGCAGCCCGAGTTGGTCACGACGGCCTGCGCGGTGCCGGTCTGCACCTGCGCGCGGCTGACGGTGACCGGGGCTGCGACCACCCGGTTGGTGGTGAACACACCGGCCGCCGAGGCGGGCCGGTCGGAGACGAGCAGGGCGAGATCGGCCTTGCCGCTGCGCTTCATGCCGCAGGACGCGATGCCCGCGGCGAATCCCTTCGGATAGCAGGCGCCTACAGCCACGCCGCCTCCGCGGGAAGCCCGGTCTGCTCGGGGAAGCCGAGCATCAGGTTGGCGTTCTGGATGGCCTGGCCGGCTGCGCCCTTGACGAGGTTGTCGAGGGCGGCGGCGACGATCACCCGGCCGCGGGCCTCGTCCACCCAGGCCTGGACGTGGCAGAGGTTGCTGCCCCGCACCGCCTGGGTGCGGATGCCGTCGACGAGGTGGACGAACGGCTCGTCGGCGTAGGCGTCGGCCAGGGCGTCGTGCACCTCGGCCGGCGCGGCGCCGGCGGCGAGCCGGGCGTAGCAGGTGACCAGCAGGCCGCGCGTGAACGGGGCCAGGTGCGGGGTGAACGTGACGGAGACGGGCCCGGCGCCGACCGCGGAGAGCTCCCGCTCGATCTCGAGCTGGTGGTGGTGGCCGACCGGCGTGTACGGCGCGATACCCTCCGAGACGGTGGCGAAGGCGGTGCGCTGGCTCGGCGTCTTGCCGGCGCCGGAGACGCCGGACTTGCCGTCGACGACGAGGTCGGGGAGGACGAGCCCGGCCGAGACGAGCGGAGCGAGGGCGAGCACGGCTGCGGTGGCGTAGCAGCCCGGGTTGGCGACGGCGGGGGCGCTCGCGATGGCGTCGCGGTGCAGCTCCGGCAGCCCGTACTGCCACTCGCCGCGGAGATCGGCGGAGAGGTCGACGACAGGGACG